>JBALXO010000037.1:0-23048 GCA_036960615.1 Cocleimonas sp.
TTAATATTGGGAATCTCAGAAGCTAAAAAATCAAATACTAAACGAACTCTGTTGTTAGTTCTTAACTCTTCATGAGTAACCAGCCAAATTTCTCCGTTAAGTGGAGCAAGACTAGGAATCGCTCGTTCAACTAGTGGTTCATGTTCACCAATTTCTTCAGGCATTGCCCCAATAGCAACACCTTGTTTAACCAGTTCCCATAAAACAAGATTGTTTTTAGTTGTGACTGGAAAGTTGCTTGGTTTTAAATTAAACCCTAAAGCATTGAGAATAGGAAGAAACTGACCTGACTTCTCAAAATCTATAAAATTAGCATTACTAAATTCAGCTACAGTTTTTGGATAGCCCAATTCTTGAAGATAGGTAGTTGCTGCATAAAGATATGCTTTTACATCTAGTACTTTTTTTGCAATTAACTCCCCTTGATGAGGTCGAAAACTGCGTATTGCTATATCAGCTTCTCTGCGATTCAAATTACTTTCATCGTTTGATGCAATGATTTCAATCTCAATACCAGGCTCTAATCGCCGTAATTTTTGAATGATTGGCGGCAAAACATAGAATGCGAAAATTTCGCTGGTTGTGATACAAATACTACCTTCTATGGCAACTGATTGTCCTGTTGCTGATAAAGAAAACTGGTTCGCACCATCAGCCATGGCTCGAACATGTTCAAGTAGACTCAATCCATTTGGTGTCAATTCCAAACCTCGGCCACTGCGTTTGAAAAGAGTAATGCCAATTTCTTGTTCGAGAGCTGTAACTTGACGGCCTAAAGTAGGTTGTGTCAATCCGAGAGCACGCGCAGCGGCTGCTAAAGAGCCCTCTTCAGCTGTCACTAAAAAGGCTCGTGCGTGGTTCCAGTCAAATTTTATTGATCGCCAATCCATACAAATATGTATACCTGTTGTTATTTTTTCAGTCTACCTAGTTGTTTATTTTATTGATAACATCTTTTTCGTCAACTTAAACTGACTTAATTATTTGAAACTTAGGAAATAATCATGAGAAAAACACTTATTTTATGTTGCGTGATTTTTATATCAGCATGTTCAAGTACGATACAAACCGCTTCAATTTCCAAAGCATATAAAACGTATGAAGCTAATCAATTTGAACAAACGTTAAAGCATATCACTAGAGCTGAGAATGCAAGAGAAACGACTTCAGAACAAAAGGCCGAATATACGTACTTAAAAGCTCAAACATATGAAGGCTTGGGACAGAACAAAAATGCAGTAACACTTTACGAATACCTAAAAGAAAATCATTCAAGCTCACAATATGGCCATCTAGCGAGTAAGAAGCTAGAACAAAAACGATGAAAGACGCCATGCATTCATTTTTATTAATAACATTCTCTCTAAAGTCACAGGTTTCTTAAAGCCATGAAAGACTTAATAATATGGGTAATACATACGCCTGCAGGTACTGTAGCGATTATCTCGGCTTTGACTGCTTTGTTCGCAAAAAAAGGAACACCTATTCATCGAAAAGCAGGTACTTATTTTACGATTTCAATGTTAATTATGCTCGTTTCAGGATCTGTGGCGGCTATATTAAAACAGTCTCTTGATGAAATTTTCTTAGGTGGAGTGGTTATTTATAGCGTATTTACTGCATGGTTAACCGTATACCATAAAAAAGGAGAAACAGGCTTTCTTGAAACTATCGCTTTAGCATGGATAGTTTTAATTGCGATAGCAGCATATTTTGCTAACCCAAGTTGGGGTGATATGCGTAATCCTGACACTTATTCATTATGGATTGGTTTAGCAATATGCTTCGCACTAGGCGATGTGCGCAATTTACTTCAATCAGGCTTATCAGGCTCTCAACGTATTATTAGACACGTATGGCGAATAGGGTTCTCTTTACTTTGGGCCGCATTGGCATTTGTCGATAAAATTGTCAAAATTAATGGCTCAACCATTGAAGAGATCACCTATATAGTTATTGTTCCAGCAATATTAATACTACTAACCACGGCTTATTGGATAGTTAACATACTGTATTTATCGAACAAAAAATTCGCAAAATACTAAACATGACCCCTCCTTACTTTTTGAATATATTTACTTTACTTCAACGGCTTTGTACTGGTATTTCCTGTGGAAATCCCTGCATACTTTTGGGCTCTTGGTGAGCCTACAAAAGCAACACCCCCCTACTTTTTGGCTGTTTAGATTTGCATTATTTTTGTTGGGCTAAAATAATGCAGTCGCGAATTAAATTAGAAAATACGTGACTATTTTGAGAGGGATATCCATTTGTAGGTTGTGTTAAGGCACGAAGTCCAACAGGATTGAATTGGAGTTGAGATTTGTTGGGCTTCCTAACGTCAGCCCAACCTACGTGCTTTGAGCCTAACTATTACAAGGTATCTATTACGAGGTATCCATTAATAGTGCAAAAGGAGTTGTTAGGAATCTTTATAATATTTTTATAAGAAAAAGTCCTTCTTAATAAACTGTTAGCCCTACATACCAGATTATCGGAGTATCTATGGAATCAAAGAATCATTGGGAAAAAGTATACACATCTAAAAGCGATACAGAAGTCAGTTGGTTTCAGGAACATGCACACCTTTCACTGAAATTCATCCGTGATGCTAACATTCCAAAATCTGCTTCAATAATCGATGTAGGTGGTGGCGCGTCAACTCTTGTTGACGATCTGCTCGCCAATGGTTATCAACATGTAACGTTACTTGATCTATCTGGGGCAGCAATGGCTACCACTAAGGCTAGAATAGGAGCAGATGCTGCTGACGTTAAATGGTTGGAGGCCGATATATTGACGGAAAAGCTTCCGACACATGCATATGATGTCTGGCACGATAGAGCCGTTTTCCATTTCCTTACTACCGAAGATGAACGACATGCTTACGTGCAAAAGGTGTTGAAATCCGTAAAGCCAGGAGGCCTCGTCATAATTGCCACATTTGCGGAAGATGGCCCTACTCAATGCAGCGGTCTTCCTGTCATGCGTTACAGTGCAAACGAACTTCACTCTGAGTTTGGGGAACCTTTCGAACTTCTTGGTCACGAAAAAGAGTCTCATCACACCCCGGATGGCAACGAGCAGAAATTCGTTTACTGCTTTTGTCGCAAGTCCGCATCATAATATTGAACTAAAGTGTTGGACTATAAGGCCATCAATTTGATGGTACAAAAACGAATCACAAGTAATGGCGACGTAATATGAAAAGGTTGAAGTATCATTTAGCTTATCTCGTTTTCACTAATTAACAGTCAAAAGACCCCCCCACTTTTTGCCTATATCTATACCAGACACAAAAAAAGGGACGCTAACGCGTCCCTTTTTAGGTAGATACTAAAATGTATCCGACAGATATTTGAAGCAGGATTTTTGTTCAAGATCAAGGCGGGTTTAGGATCTCAGGATCGAAGCGTACATTGGTACGTAAGAGTCTGAGATCCTAAGCCCAACGCCGAGGTTGGACAAAAAGACCATTCAAATTTACATCATGCCGCCCATTCCACCCATTCCACCCATATCCGGCATACCACCACCAGCACCAGCTGGCTCAGGAGCGTCTGCAATCATCGCTTCTGTAGTGATAATCAAACCAGAAACAGATGCAGCGTTTTGAAGTGCTGTACGTGTTACTTTAGTTGGATCTAGGATACCCATGTCGATCATGTCGCCGTATTCACCAGTCAATGCGTTGTAACCGAAGCTACCTTTACCCGCTTTGATTTCATTTAAGATTACTGATGCTTCGTCGCCTGCGTTAGTACAGATTTGACGTAGTGGCTCTTCCATTGCACGAAGAAGGATTTTAACACCCATGTCTTGGTCGTGGTTGTCGCCCGTTAGGTCTGATACTTCTTGTAGTGCGCGAATTAATGCAACTCCGCCACCTGCTACTACGCCTTCTTCAACAGCTGCGCGAGTTGCGTGCAGTGCGTCTTCAACACGAGCTTTCTTTTCTTTCATTTCTACTTCTGTTGCTGCGCCAACTTTGATAACAGCTACGCCGCCAGCTAGTTTTGCTACACGCTCTTGAAGTTTTTCTTTGTCGTAGTCTGAAGTCGTTGTTTCCATTTGTGCACGAATTTGATCAACACGTGACTTAATGTCAGTACCAACGCCAGCACCATCAACGATAGTTGTGTTTTCTTTGTCTACAACGATACGCTTTGCAGAACCAAGGTCTTCAACTGTGATTGCTTCTAGACTTAGGCCAACTTCTTCAGAAATTACTTTGCCGCCTGTTAGTACAGCAAGGTCTTCTAGCATTGCTTTACGACGATCGCCGAAACCAG
Source organism: Cocleimonas sp. (assembly GCA_036960615.1). GTDB lineage: Bacteria > Pseudomonadota > Gammaproteobacteria > Thiotrichales > Thiotrichaceae > Cocleimonas. The sequence continues at coordinate 4,293 of JBALXO010000037.1, forward strand.
GTGCTTTAACTGCTGTTACTTTAACGATGCCGCGCATGTTGTTTACAACTAATGTTGCTAGTGCTTCGCCTTCGATGTCTTCTGCAACAATCAATAAAGGACGACCTGCTTTAGCAGCGCCTTCTAGTGTTGGTAGTAGGTCACGAATGCTTGTGATTTTCTTGTCATGTAAAAGAACTAATGGCTCTTCTAATTCAGCAGACATGTTTTGTTGGTTTGTTACGAAGTAAGGAGATAAGTAACCACGGTCAAACTGCATTCCTTCTACAACGTCTAATTCGTTGTCTAGGCCTGTGCCTTCTTCAACAGTGATAACGCCTTCTTTGCCAACTTTGTCCATTGCTTCTGCAATGATGCCACCGATGCTTTCATCAGAGTTTGCAGAGATAGCGCCTACCTGTGCGATTGCATCGTTGTCAGCACATGGCTTTGACATTTCTTGTAGTTTTTCAACAGCAGCTCTAGTCGCTTTGTCGATACCACGCTTAAGATCCATTGGGTTCATGCCTGCTGCTACTGACTTCATGCCTTCGCGAACGATTGCTTGAGCCAAAACTGTTGCAGTAGTTGTTCCGTCACCAGCGATATCAGATGTTTGTGATGAAACTTCTTTCACCATCTGTGCGCCCATGTTCTGGAATTTGTTTTCTAGATCGATCTCTTTAGCAACTGAAACACCATCTTTTGTGATAGTAGGAGCGCCGAAAGACTTGTCTAAAACTACGTTACGACCTTTAGGACCTAGTGTAACTTTAACTGCGTTTGCTAAGATGTTTATACCTTCGACCATTAGGGCGCGGGCGTCATCTCCAAATAATACTTCTTTAGCCATTTTTAAATACCTTTCTAATTTGCTGTCTTTCAATCTTTGACAGCTTGGTTAGTTTTTAAATTTTGTTTTCTAAACTCTTTCTAAACAATTGTTTCCAATACATCAGAATAATTGTTTGAGAGGTTTAGATTTCGTTTCAGATCAAGGCGCGGATCGAACGGAAAACAGGAGCATATATTAATATGTGACTGTTTGAGTACCGATTCGTAACGCCGAGCTGGGACGATAGATGAATCTCTCAAGCAATTATTTATTCGACAACTGCAAGAATATCTTCTTCTTTCATCATGATTAAATCTTCATCATCAACTTTAACTGGCTGACCTGAGTACTGACCGAACAACACTAAGTCACCAACTTTTACATCCATACCGCGAACATCGCCTGTATCTGTAATACGGCCGTTGCCTGCTGCAATTATCTCGCCAGTGTTTGGTTTTTCTGCGTTTGCGCTATCTGGAATAATGATGCCGCTAGCTGTTACGCGTTCTTCTTCTGTACGACGTACTAAAACACGGTCGTGTAATGGGCGAATCGCCATATTGTTTCTCCTAAAAGGGTAAAAATTGTAAAAAGTGAATGTAAAATATCTTTGATAAAACAAGGGAACGGAGTTTTTAGCACTCTCGATCACAGACTGCTAATGATAGTCCCGAATTTAGGGAATTCAAGGCAAATTGATTAAAAAAGTGAAATATTTTTAATCGTTATGTTTACCAGATTTGTCACTAGGACTAATTACTATAGGATCTTCTTCTACTTCGGTGAATTCGCCTTCTACAACATTGTTGTCCGAACTATTATTAGCGTCGTGATGGAAGCCACCTGCTCCGCCTCCAAAACCACCAGTGAAGCCACCTGCAGAACCACCTGACATTCCAGCAGTAAATTTGGCACTAGAGCGTTTGATTACTTTAGCCGCAATGAATTTACGACTAAATGGCAATAGACATAAAAAGCCCATTGTGTCGGTGACAAAACCCGGTGTCATTAGTAATGCGCCGCCAACTGCGAGCAATATACCTTCAACCATTTCTTGCGCGGGTATTTTACCTGTAGATAAGTTTTTCTGAAAACGCGCTAGTGTAGATAGACCTTGCTGACGTAATAGTCCAGCACCGATTACTGCGGTTAGCACTACTAGGATAATTGTAGGGAATGCCCCAATAACTTCACCCACTTTTATTAGGAAGAATATTTCTATAATAGGAATGACGAGAAATAGAATAAAAAAAATAGGGAATGTGCGCATATTTATGAGTCCACAGTACAGTTTATGACGTATTAATTATATTGGGTGTTTATTGCTATTTTTCAATTCTTTTCCTTTTGGGTTAAAATTGACAAGCAAGTGAGTATAAACTCATCATCAATTTATCAGTATTTATGTGAGAAAACCGTGAAAGAAATTGACCTAAGCACAATGCCTTTGACTGAGTTGGTCAAATTACAAAAAATGTTACCGGCCTTAATTAAAGAGGCTAAGAAAAACGAAAAAGCTTTATTAAGAGAAAAGATGGAAGCATTGGCAGCTGAATCGGGCTTTAAATTGGCCGAAGTGTTTGGTACTGGCGCTAAGCCTAAGAAAAAATCTAAACAGATTGGTTTCGTTAAAGCTAAATATAATAACCCTAAAGATACTGAACAAACGTGGACAGGTCGTGGTAGAAAACCAAAATGGGCTGAAGCACATTTGAAAAAAGGTGGCACCTTGAAGGAATTATTGATTAGCGCTGAATAACCGCAATCCTGTTAGCTAGGAAAAAAGAGTTTAAAAAGACACCCCCCATCTTTTAGCACTTTTCCCTTGATGAATCATATTGGGTTAAGGCACTAAGATGTATATTTATAGGCTTATTTTTTGCCTTCGTGATTAATTACTTAATTATAAAAAATAGAATACAATTAAATTGTTCTGCATTCAGCTAGATTGGGGAATGCGTAATAGAACTACAATAGAGAATGGCAGTCATAACAGCATGATAAAAAAAATAGTTGCTTCACTTTTATTACTACTCATTGCGTTTCAAGTTTGCGCTATAAATCCTGATGATTTATTGCGCCCAGACGATGCGTTCAAACCTAGCCTAAGTAAAATTTCAAACGATCGAATCAAGGCAACGTGGAATATTGCTGATGAATATTATATGTACCGTAAACGCTTTAAGTTTACGAGCGATACACAGGGAATTACGCTTGGTGAAGCGGTTATCCCGCAAGGTAAAATTAAAGATGATCCCGGTTTTGGCAGAGTAGAAACTTATCGCAAGCAAGTAGCGATTGAGATTCCTGTGATTCGTGATGCATCTGCTAACGGTGCTTTAGAACTAGCAATAAAAACGGTTTCGCAAGGTTGTGCTGATGCGGGTATTTGTTATCCACCACAACGGAAAACTTTAACGATTAAATTAGATGCTATAAAAGTTGCAGCTAATGATGTTTCTAATAGTACCTCTTCTAATAACATGATGGAGCAGGCACCCAGCCTAGCTAATGAGTTAGGTTTATCAGGTTTAATCAACCCTAACCCACCATTGCCACCTTCAGAAGCCTTTCAAGTAAACCTAGAAACGACTGATCAGCAGGTGCTTAAAGCGAATTGGACAGTGACTAAAGGGCACTATCTTTATCAAGATAAAATCAAACTTAGAATCGTTGAACCAAGAAAAGGATTAACGATTAGTGATTTAGATTTACCTAAAGGTAAAAAAGAGATTGACCCGTTTTTTGGCGAAATCACTACTTACAGCGAAGATTTTTCGGTCAGTGCAAAGATAGATGGTGCTGCAGACTTGTTAACACAAGCTGTGATGGTTAAAGCTACTTATCAAGGCTGTTCAAAACTCACTGGTATCTGTTACCCACCACAACATGACAAGATTAAAGTTAGTTTTAGCCAAGGGCAACTGATTAAAGTTGCTGCACCTGCGATGGATTCTGCTCCAGCGATGGATCCAGTGTCTGTAAATGCACTTTCGACAAACCCTATGGCGATGTTGAAGAAGCCAAGCTTGATGATGATGGCTACGGATGAGGTAGCACCTGCTGCGAGTTCTACAATGCCACTATCTGATCTTGCTTCGCAATTAGGTATGGCAGATTTGGGCACAGGCATGGAGCCACTTGATCCTGATCAAGCCTATGTTTTTGACATAAGTGCAACCGACAAACAAACCTTAAACGCACGTTGGGATATTGTCGAAGGCCATTATCTTTATCAACACAAATTTAAGTTCGAATTGATCGATGCTCCATCTGGAGTATCGCTAGGCGAAGCAAAATTACCTAAGGGTAAAGCAGAAAATGATCCGTACTTTGGTGACGTAGTTACTTATTACGATAGCTTCGATGCAAAAGTGCCAGTGCTTGGCAATGCTGATTCAATAACAGTAAAAACATCATATCAAGGTTGCTCTAAACTGACTGGTGTTTGTTATCCACCTCAAAGTAAAACACAGACAATTAATTTAGCGGCGGCACCAGATGTTGCGGCTGTTAGTGCAGTGGGAACTGGTACTGGCTCTAATACTGATTCTGCAAACACAGCAGCAACTCAGACAACTCAAACAACTACAGAGCAAAAAACTTTAAGTGTTACTGATAGCGCAACTAAGACTGTATCGACAAAACCAGATACAAAAGTTTCCGAACAGGATGGATTGATCAATAAATTAACTAATGGTAGTTTCTTTAACTCATTAGTGATCTTCTTCCTCGCTGGTTTAGCATTGACGTTTACGCCATGTGTCTTCCCAATGATTCCAATTTTATCAGGCATCATTGCAGGACAAGGTAGCGATAACAGCACTAAAAAATCATTCTTCCTCTCTTTATCATATGTATTAGCAATGGCTGTGACCTATGCGATTGTGGGTGTGATAGCCGCATTAAGTGGTGAAAACCTACAAGTCGCCTTACAGAACCCTTGGGTGATTGGTGCATTTGCAATTCTGTTTGTAATACTTTCATTATCGATGTTCGGCTTCTACGAATTACAAATGCCTGCTAGCATTCAAAGTAAGTTAACCAACATGAGTAATAGTCAAACGGGCGGTAGTATGGCGAATGCTGGAGTTATGGGATTCTTATCTGCGCTAATCGTTGGTCCTTGTGTAACGGCTCCTTTAATAGCTGCATTGGTTTATATCGCGAATACTAAAGATGTGGTGTTAGGCGGAATGTCATTATTTGCCTTAGGTTTAGGCATGGGCGTACCGCTGTTAATCATAGGTACCTCAGCAGGAAAAATTCTACCAAAAGCAGGCGCGTGGATGGATAGCGTTAAAGCAGGCTTTGGAATTATGATGTTGGCAATGGGCATCTGGATGCTAGAACGTATCTTACCGTTTGAATTCATTGTGGTATTGGTAGGTATTTTAGTTGTATTTACTGGTATTTATATGGGAGCTTTAGATGCCTTGAATGAGGCTAGCACTGGCTGGAAACGTTTCTTTAAAGCCTCTGGTTTAGTCGTATTAATATATGGTGTAACGTTATTAATAGGAGCAGCAAGTGGCAATGCTAGCCTATTGAAGCCATTAAAAGGCTTTGGTGGTGGTATTGCACAAACTTCAGCAGAACCACAGCATTTAGTCTTCAAACAGATTAAAGGTATTCAAGGGCTAGAAAATGCGCTGGCATTGGCAAAGCAAAGCAATCAAGCTGTTATGTTAGATTTTTATGCTGATTGGTGTATCTCTTGTAAAGAGATGGAACACCTTACCTTTACTGATGAAAAGGTCGTTGAATCCTTAAAAGACACCCTATTAATACAAGCCGACGTGACTTTAGATGATGAGCTAGATAAAGCCTTAAACAAGAGATTCGGTTTATTTGGACCGCCAGCCATTTTATTCTTCGATAAAGAAAGCAAAGAAAACAAACCTTATCGTATCGTTGGTTTTAAAGGTGCTAAAGATTTTAATGATCATGTTCAACAGTTCAAGCAGACCTTAAAATAACCAGTTACATTATCTAAGCGATTCTATTCAACTTATGAAAAAACTACCTGTATTTTTAGCTATCATTGTAGTTCTGGCTATTTCCAGCGCATATGCTATAAAAAATAACATCCATAAGAAGGTTTTAGGTGATGGCCAGGTAACTGCTTTTATTGAACAAAATTTTGGACGTGAACAACCACTAATTGATGAAAACATTGTGGGTAAAATGGCTCCTGATTTTAGCCTTACTAAACTCAGTGGTGGCCATATGAATTTGGCTGACTATAAAGGTAAGTTAGTCATTCTAAATTTCTGGGCATCATGGTGCCCACCTTGTCGAGCCGAAATTCCCGCATTTGTTGAAATGCAAGAAAAGTATAAAGATAATGGTGTAGCTTTTTTAGGCGTGGCTATTGAAGACAAAGAGAATGTCGCAAAGTTTATTCAAGAAGTACCCATCAACTACCCTACTTCATATGGTGTAGAAGAAGCCTACGATGTTTCAGCTGAATATGGCAATCCCGATGGTGCTTTGCCTTACACTTTAATTATTAGTCCCGAGCAAATAGTATTAGAAAGTTACAACGGACAGTTAAGTGAAAAGATTCTTGAAGACGTGATAAATAAACACCTTCCTAAGTAATTAACCTTATAGGTTATGCTTAATTAAAAACAGGCAAAAAGGTAAGAGGTGCCTTTTTTAATACCACCAAATTAAGTTAAATTAAAATTAGTATTTAATTTAACTTAAGCTTGATATTAAGAAAAAGACTCCCTATAATCTGCCTCCTCTGATGCGGGGTGGAGCAGTCTGGCAGCTCGTCGGGCTCATAACCCGAAGGTCGTAGGTTCGAATCCTGCCCCCGCTACCAAATATCAGTATAACGCGGTATAATAGCGTTATCATAATAAAAAAGCCCCGTTTTCACGGGGCTTTTTTATTATTTAAACAAAGGAAAAAGAGTGCAAACTGAGTTAGACGACATCGTTAAAAATACGGTTGAAGGCTTAAATTATATCCTTTGGGGATATGAGTACCGCCCACAACGTGAAAGTGCCCTATTACGTATTTTCATCGAAAAAAATAGCGATGACGATTCTGGTATCAGTGTTGATGATTGCGCTATTGTTAGTCGCCAAATTGGTGCGGTTTTGGATGTTGAAAACATTATCCCTGTTGCCTACATCTTAGAAGTTTCATCACCTGGAATGGATCGTGTGTTATTTACACCCGAGCAGTATCAAGATTATCTTGGTACTTCGATGAAAATACGTACACGTACTCCTATAGATGAAAGAAGAAATTTTAAAGGTACTTTGATTAGCACGACCGATACGGTTGTGACTATTAAAGTAGACAATCAAGAATTTGAGATTCCGTTTGAATCCATTGATAGAGCTAGATTAGTTCTGGACTAAAGGTTGAATATATTATGAGCAAAGAAATACTATACGTTGTTGATGCAGTATCAAATGAGAAGAATCTTGAATCTGAAGATATCTTTGAAGCAGTCGAAATTGCTATCGCAACCGCTACTCGCAAAAAATATGGTGCTGAGCAAGATTTCCGCGTTGATATAGATCGTGAGACTGGCGACTATGAAACCTACCGTCGTTGGGCGATTATGGATGACGAAGATCCAGAATTTGAATCTCCAGAAAGGCACATACTAAAAAGCTACGCTGATGATCGTAAATTAGGTTTAGAAATTGGTGAGTTTTTAGAAGAAGGCGTAGAGTCTATCGAGTTTGGTCGTATTACTGCACAGATCGCGAAGCAAGTGATCATGCAAAAAGTTCGTCAAGCAGAACGCCAAAAAGTTGCAGATGCTTTCCAAGAACATGTTGGTGGTCTTGTTTTAGGTACTGTCAAACGCGTTGATAGACGTGGTGTAGTTTTAGATCTTGGCGAAAATAGTGAAGCAATCATTCCTCGTGAAATGATGATTCCTCGTGAAATGGCTCGTATGGGCGATCGCATGCGCGGTATTTTACAAGAGATCGATGAAGAAGGCCGTGGTGGCCCGAAGCTTATCGTGAGTCGTATTGATGATGCGTTCCTGACTGAATTAGTAAATCTCGAAGTTCCTGAAATTGGTCAAGAGCTGATCGATATAATGGGCGCTGCTCGTGATCCAGGTTCTCGTTCGAAGATTGCGGTTCGTGCAAATGTACCAAATCTTGATCCTGTTGGAGCTTGTGTTGGTATGCGTGGTTCACGTATCCAAACTGTTACTAATGAAATGAATAATGAGCGCGTCGATATTATCCCTTGGGATGACGATATCGCTAAATTTGTTATCAACGCAATGCAACCTGCTGAAGTTCTATCTATCGTTATCGACGAAGATAAGAAGAGCATGGATATTGGTGTTGACGAAGAAATGCTAGCTCAAGCCATTGGTAAAGGCGGTCAAAATGTTCGTCTAGCCAGCAAATTGACAGGCTGGACACTCAACGTAATGAGTGAACAAGAAGCGGAAAACAAAACTAAAAGTGAGCAAAACATCATGGTCAGCTTATTCGCTGAAAAATTGGATGTTGATGAAGAAGTTGCACTTATTTTGGTAGAAGAAGGTTTTGCCAGCTTAGATGAAGTGGCTTATGTACCTGCCGAAGAATTCTTAAAGATAGAAGAGTTTGACGAAGAACTTGTTGAAGAACTAAGAAGTCGTGCGCGTAACGCCCTTCTTGCTCTTGCAATTACAGGCGAAGGCGGAAAGCCAGCTCAAGACTTATTAGAAATGAAAGGTATGACTAACGCACTTGCACAGCTACTCGCAAGTAAAGGTATTTGTACAATGGAAGATTTAGCCGAACAAGCAACTGATGAATTAGTTGAAATTGACGGCATAGATGAAGAACAGGCTGCTAAGTTAATCATGACTGCACGTGCACCATGGTTTGCTGAAGCGGAAGCAGAAGAAGCATCGAAAGATGCCGATGAAACTGCTTCAAATGTGTAACGCAAACGCTAAAGCAAGCTCATATAGAGGTAAATTAAATGTCAGACATTATAGTAAAACAACTCGCCGAATTAATTGGCGCACCTGTTGATAGTTTATTACAGCAGCTTAAAGATGCAGACATCACAGTGTCTGGTCCAGATGACAGCATTACGGATAGACAAAAACTAAAACTACTAGAGTTTATCCGAACAGGAAAAGCTATCGCGACTGATGATTCTACGCCAAAGAAAGCAGGTGGAAAAATCTCGCTTAAGCGTCGTTCTAGTACTGAAATTAAAGGCGCTCAAGGCAAAAGTACTGTTTCTGTTGAAGTTAGACGCAAAAAGAACTTCACACGAGCTCCTGCTGCAACTGAAACATCAGTCGATAGTAATGAAATCGAAGAACTCGAAGCATCTGCAAATCGCTCTGGCGAACTTGCTGAACAATTATCTAACGAGCGTAAAGCACGAGAAGACTCTATAGATAAAAGCAAAGCAGATCGCGAAGCAACCAGCGAACGTAAATCAGCTGAAAAATCTGAGCGCGATGCAGCTAAATTATCTGCAGAAGAAGAAAGCGCTGCTCCAGCTGAAGAAGTTTCTACCGAGACTACCGACACAGAAGCAGAAACAGAAACACCAAAAGTTGAAGAGGTTGTTGCAGAAGCTCCTCCAGTTGAAGAAGCACCACTAGTACTGCCTAAAGACCCTAAAGAAAGAAGAGAGTTTTTTGCTAAGCGTGCACGTGATGAAGCGGCAGCAAAATTCAAACGTCGCCCTTCTCCAGTTCGCTTAAAACCAAAACCAGTAGTTCCAGCGGCAACTCCAGCTAGTACTGCAGCACCAAGCAGACCGGGTAATCCTGCTGCACCTGCGCCTGGAAACAATGCAAACAAAGGTAAAAAGAAACCTTTCCAGGGTCGCAATTCTGGACCAGGCCAATTGCATGTTAAAGAAGGCGCAAATCGTCGCAAGAAGAAAGGTAAACGTACCAGAAATGTAAAGATAGACCAGTCTACTGAGCATGGTTTCGTTGCACCTACCGAACCGTTAGTTAAAAGTATTGCCGTTCCAGATACCATCGTGGTTTCTGAATTAGCGCAAATGCTTTCTGTTAAAGGCGCTGACGTTATTAGAGCGATGATGGGCATGGGCGTTATGGCAACCATCAATCAAGTGGTTGATCAAGATACAGCTATTCTGATTGTTGAAGAAATGGGTCATGAAGCGGTTGCAGCTGCATCTGAAGAAGAGAAAATCTCTACAGAAAACCTATTAGAAGATACAAGTCAGTATGAATTATCATCAAGAGCACCTGTTGTTACTATTATGGGGCACGTTGACCATGGTAAAACATCTTTGCTCGATTACATTCGTGAAAGTCGTGTTGCTTCTGGTGAAGCCGGCGGAATCACTCAGCACATTGGTGCTTATCAAGTTGAAACTGAAAACGGTGTTATCACATTCCTAGATACACCAGGCCATGCGGCGTTCTCACAAATGCGTGCTCGTGGTGCTCAATCAACAGATATTGTTATTTTAGTGGTTGCTGCTGATGATGGTGTTATGCCTCAAACAGAAGAAGCTATTAAACATACTCGCGCGGCGGGTGTGCCATTAATTGTTGCTATCAACAAGATCGACAAAGAGTCTGCTGATCCTGAAAAAGTTAAAAGTGGCTTAACAAGTTATGAAGTTGTACCGGAAGAATGGGGCGGTGAAGATGTATTCGTTAACGTTTCAGCATTGACCGGTGAAGGCGTTGATAAATTATTAGAATCTGTGCTACTTGTTGCAGAAGTCAAAGAACTTCAATCTCGTACTGAAGGCCCTGCAAAAGGCACAGTAGTTGAATCAAGTGTCGTAAAAGGCCGTGGTGCAGTTGCTACCGTTCTGGTTCAAGAAGGTACTTTGAAGAAAGGCGATATAGTTCTTGCTGGAGCACAATTTGGTCGTGTTCGTGCAATATCTGATGATTTAGGTAAAACCATAAGCGAAGCTGGGCCATCAACTCCTGTCGAGATTCTTGGTTTATCAGGAACTCCCGGTGCCGGTGATGACTTAATCGTATTGAAAAGCGAACGTCGTGCTCGTGAACTCGCAACACAACGTCACGAAAAAGAGCGTGAGACACGTTTTGCAGCTCAACAAGCAGCCAAATTGGATGCGATGTTTGAGAAAATGCAAGATGGTGAAAAGAGTACACTTAATGTATTGCTTAAAGCAGACGTTCAAGGTTCTTTGGAAGCAATCAAGAGTTCTTTACATGCACTTTCTACAGACGAAGTTGTGGTTAACATCATATCTTCTGGTGTGGGTGGTTTGAGTGAAACTGATATCAGTTTGGCTCAATCATCGGAAGCGGTCATTATTGGTTTCAACGTTCGTGCAGATTCATCAGCACGCCGTTTTGCTCAAGAGTCTGATACTGAAATTCGTTACTACAGCATAATCTACGAACTAATCGATGATGTGCGTGATGCAATGAGTGGTTTACTCAAACCTGAATTACGTGAAGAAATGGTAGGTATTGCTGAAGTTAAGGACGTGTTTACAGGTTCTGGTTTCGGTAATATCGCTGGTTGTATGGTTATCGAGGGCAAGGTTAAGAAAGATCTACCTATCCGCGTATTACGTAAAGATGTAGTAATCTACGAAGGTGCACTTGAATCACTTCGTCGTCATCAAGATGATGTTAAAGAAGTTGTTGCAGGTACTGAGTGTGGTATCGGCGTTAAGAACTATGACGATGTTCAACCAGGCGACCAGATCGAAGTATTCACTCGCACTGAAATCGAACGTTCACTAGATAAGTAATAAGAGCTATTTAATAATATGCCTTACGATTATTCACGCACTGACCGCATCGGCGAGCAAATTAGACGCGAGCTTTCCATGTTGATACGCAACGAGATCAAAGATCCGCGTGTCAGCATGGTGAGTATTCTGGGTGTTGAAGTGACTAAAGATTTAAGCAAAGCAAAAATCTTTTTTGATGCCTTGAATCAAGATGAGCACGAAGCTTGCGAAAAAGGCCTAAACAATGCCGCTGGTTTTTTACGTCGAGAACTTGGGCGTGCAATAAAATTACGAGCTACTCCTGCTCTGGTATTTATCTACGATGATACTGAGCAACGTGCAAATGACCTTTCAGTGATGATCGACAAAGCCTTATCCTCTGACAAAAAACCTTCAGATAAAAAATAAACACTCTACAATACACGCCTATTTTCACAATACTGGGCACGTAACATTGGCTAATAGAAATGGCACGTAAGAAAGGAAATGACGTCGACGGAATTCTACTGCTCGACAAACCTTTAGGTAGAAGCTCAAATTCTGCACTTCAAAAAGTACGGTACCTTTTCAATGCCAAAAAAGCTGGACACACTGGCAGTCTTGATCCTTTAGCGACAGGCGTATTACCTATTTGCTTTGGTCAAGCCAGTAAAGTGACCGCTTTTTTACTCGACTCTGATAAACGTTATCGCTGTACCGCTCAATTAGGCTCAACCACCACCACTGGCGATAAAGAAGGTGATGAATTAAATATTCGCAAAGTAACGCCCTTTACCGAAGATGACATAGAAAAGGTACTGGCAGATTATCGTGGTGCGATCGAACAAATCCCGCCAATGCATTCAGCGCTAAAACATAATGGTCAGCCACTCTACAAACTAGCGCGTCAAGGCATTGAAATTGAAAGAAAAGTCAGACATGTCACTATTCACGAATTGACCTTGATCGAGTTCTCTGAAGACACGATCACCTTAGATGTTCAATGCAGCAAAGGCACTTATATTCGTACTTTAGCTCAAGATATTGGTGATGCAATGGGCTTTGGTGCTCACTTAAGTATGTTACGAAGAACTGACGTATCACCTTTTGATTGCAGTAGGTTATATACCATTGAAGAACTCGAACAATTAGCGGCTGAAGATAAGTTATCTGAATTGTTGTTACCCATCGATTCAGTGTTGCTTGAATTTCCCGCGATAAAACTAAACGCAGATGAAGTTGCCTTAATCCGCAATGGCATTAAGATCGTCCGTGAAGACACACCTGAAACAGATATGATTCGCTTGTATTCAGATCAAGATGTATTTCTTGGTATTGGAAAACACGCATTAAACGATGAAGGCAAGGTCATGCTAGTTCCTCGTAGGTTAATGAATACCCAAGCGCCTTTAGTCAAAAACAATCCATAAATAGACCCAAATAGTCCTATCTATTGTCTAAAAAAGACACCCCCCACCTTTTTGCCACTTTTCCCTATCGGCTTGTTACATAGAACAAGGAAAAATAAGGGTTTAAAGACTTACTTTGGAAATAATAGCATGTTACAATGCGCGGCTTTTTAGGGTAGAAGCAATCTTATTTTAAACACATGTTTGCTAAACCTTTTTAAACACTCTACATAAACTTATACGTTAACTAATTTTGGTTTCGTGAAGCATGTAGATTCAACCTCTGGAACTTAGGAATATATGTCTCTGAACGCAGAAACTAAAGCGGCAATCGTAGCTGAATATCGCTTGTCAGACACTGACACCGGGTCTTCGGAAGTGCAGATTGCGCTGTTAACAGCAAATATCAAGCATCTTACGGAGCATTTTAAAATTCACAAGCATGACCATCACTCACGTCGTGGTTTATTGAGAATGGTTAACTCTCGTCGTAGCTTGCTTGATTATCTTAACCGTACAGAATCAGCTCGTTATCAAGACTTAATCAAACGTCTCGGTATTCGTCGCTAGAAAAACTGAAAAAGCACCGCATTCTTGCGGTGCTTTTTATTATTCGCCATAGCTAGGATGTTTATAAAAATCATTTTTATTGTTTCTAACAATAGTCTCAACGTTCAAGTCGGACAAAAAATCATTTCTATAAACACCCTGCATGGTTATTTAGACAAAATATAAATTTTCATAAAGGAAACACAATATGTTTGATGTTGTAACAACAACGTTTGAATTCGGTGGTAAAACCGTAGAAATCGAAATGGGTGAAATCGCTCGCCAAGCACATGCAGCTGTTAAAGTTGACATGGGCGGTACAGTGCTTTTAGTTTCTGTCGTTGGTAGAAAAGAAGCTAAGCCAGGGCAATCATTTTTCCCATTAACTGTAAACTATCAAGAAAAAGCTTACGCAGCAGGTAAAATCCCAGGTGGTTTCTTCCGTCGTGAAGGCCGTCCAGGTGAAGGCGAAACATTACTTGCACGTTTGATTGACCGCCCTATTCGTCCATTATTCCCTAAAGGTTATATGAACGAAGTTCAGGTTATTATCACGGTTGTTTCTTTAAACCCTGAAGTTCTTCCTGATGTAGCTGCAATGCTTGGTACTTCAGCTGCACTAGCTGCTTCTGGTATTCCTTTTGCTGGTCCGATTGGTGCAGCTCAAGTTGGTTGGAAAGATGGTGCTTACATTTTAAATCCAACAGTTACTGAACTTGAAGAGTCTGACCTTGATCTTATCGTTGCTGGTACTGACCAAGCGGTATTGATGGTTGAGTCTGAAGCGAAAGAGCTTTCAGAAGAAATTATGTTAGGTGCAGTTGTATTCGGTCACGAGCAAATGCAACCGGCTATTGCTGCAATCAAAGAATTCGCTTCTGAAGTAGGAAACGAGACTTGGGAATGGAAAGCTGCTGAAAAAGATATGGTTCTAGCGAAAGCAGTTGCTGACGTTTCTGAAGCAGATCTTACAGATGCATTCTCAACGGCTGACAAGATGGAGCGTCAAGACAAGATCTCTGCAGCTAAAACTAAGTTAATGGAAGCATTAATTACTGATGCAGACGACTCTGCTAATGCAGACGATGTTAGTGATGCATTTAAAGATTTAGAAAAGAGCATTGTTCGTAGCCGCATCATTGCTGGCGAGCCTCGTATAGATGGCCGTGATAGCACTAAAGTTCGTGGTATCGAGTCACGTGTTGGTTTATTACCTCGCACACACGGTTCTGCACTATTTACTCGTGGTGAAACTCAGGCGTTAGTTGTTACCACTCTTGGTACAACTCGTGATGCGCAAATCGTTGATGCACTTCAAGGTTCTTACAAAGACGCATTCATGCTTCACTATAACTTCCCTCCTTACTCAGTAGGTGAGACAGGACGTACTGGTAGCCCAGGACGCCGTGAAATTGGTCATGGTCGTTTGGCTAAGCGTGGTGTTCTTGCGGTTATGCCTGATCAAGAAGATTTCCCTTACACAATTCGCGTAGTGTCTGAGATCACTGAATCTAACGGTTCAAGCTCAATGGCTTCGGTTTGTGGTACGTCAATGTCATTGATGGATGCGGGTGTTCCAATTAAAGGTCCAGTTGCTGGTATTGCGATGGGTCTTGTTAAAGAAGGCGAAAAGTTCACTGTACTAACAGATATCTTAGGTGACGAAGATCACTTGGGTGATATGGACTTTAAAGTTGCCGGTACTAAAGACGGTATCAACGCACTGCAGATGGACATCAAGATTGATGGCATCACTAAAGAGATTATGGAAATCGCACTTGAGCAAGCTCAAACTGCACGTTTACATATCCTTGATGAGATGAACAAAGTAATTTCTGAGTCTCGTGATGATATCTCTGATTTTGCTCCTCGTTATGTAACCATGAAAATCAACCCTGATAAGATTCGTGAAGTTATCGGTAAAGGTGGCGAGACTATTCGCGGTATTACTGAAAAAACTGGCGCACAGGTTGATATTGATGACACAGGTGCTATCAAGATCTCTGCAGTAGACGGTGCAGCGGCTGAAGCGGCTAAGAAGATTATTGAGCAGATCACTGCTGAAGCTGAAGTAGGCAAAGTCTACGAAGGTAAAGTAGCTAAGATCATGGAGTTCGGCGCATTTGTTACGATTCTTCCTGGTAAAGATGGTTTAGTTCACATCTCACAGATCAGTAATGAGCGTGTTGAGAAAGTTGGCGATCATCTTAAAGAAGGCGATGAAGTTAAAGTTAAACTGCTTGAAATAGACCGTCAAGGCCGTATGCGCTTGAGCATGAAAGAAGTTGAAGCTGACGCTTAATTATTTTTCTATCAATAATTAAAAGCATAAAATGCTTTAAAAAATAAAAAAGGCTCCTTTCGGAGCCTTTTTTGCGTCTAAATACAATGGTTAGCGTATATAAAGAAAGAGTGATATTTTAAACCTATTACCTATAACTAATAAGTGAACGAAAATGGAAGATATTTACGCGGAACTGCTGGAAAAAACAGCAAAGGGTGACCAATTAGCTTTTAAACAGCTATACGAGCAAGCCTCACCGAAGTTAATGAGCTTGAGCATACGTTTGATGAAAACGGAGGCACTTGCTGAAGATGTCCTACAAGAAGGTTTTATTAAAATTTGGGACAAAGCAGGAACATATACGCCAGGTAAAGGAAAAGCGATGACGTGGATGTCCACGGTAATTCGTAATAAAGGATTAGATAAGCTAAGAAGCTTAAAAACTAGACCTTCTGAAACCGAAATTGAATATGAAGGTTTGGAGTTTGCTTCGGCAGACTTGAAACCAGATGACTTAGAAGACATGAGTCAAGATATACAAGGTTTGATGGCTTGCTTAAACAAGCTCAAGCCAGACCAAAAAGAATGTATTTTACTGTCCTATTATTATGGGCATACACACCAAGAGCTAGCCGATAAGTTAGATAAACCTCTTGGAACAATAAAGGCTTGGATAAGACGAGGCCTAGAGGATTTAAGACCATGCATGAATTAAAAAGTACGCCAAAGCGCTACCAAAACCCAGAGGTTTTCGAACTCCTGGCGATGGAATACGCTGTCGGTTCATTGCAAGGACGGGCTCGTCAACGCTTTGAAGCATTAATGGAAACACATTTTTATCTACAAGCCACAGTTGATGCATATGAAGCTAAGTTCGCAAACTTAGTAGAATTACTGCCCGAAAAACAGCCTTCTAATCAAGTGTGGAATAACATCGAAGCGCACATTAAAGAAAGCTCGAAAGTAACAGCGAAAGCGACATCATCACAAGAAGAGAAAACATCTTGGTGGCAGATAAGCTTCTTTAAACAAGGTTTAGGTATGGCTATGATGGCAATGATAGTTTCAGCTGTATTATTGTTTAACCCGATGACTGATCACTCTGGTGCAATTGCCTCTTATACTGCGGTAATGGAATCTTCTGATACTAAAAATGATTTCATGGCAGTGACAAAGATTCAAAAATCAGACATGAAGCTTTCAATCGACATTATGAAACCAATGTATATAGATGACGGCATGGAACTCACACTTTGGTGTCAACCTAAAGCTGGTGGTAAGCCGATGAAAATGGGTACCATCTCTGAGACTGGTAAGACTGAGCTAACTATTAGTGAAGAAGAATGGAAAAACTTAGCAGATGTTGGTCAATTACAGGTAAGCCTTGAAATGAAGGGTATGCCAAATATTATTAAGCCTTCTAAGAAAATCCTTCTAAAAGGACAGTTGAATTCTTCCAAGTAAACAAGATATTATGCTTAGATGCTTATCCCATTTAACCGTAATAAATATTTAAATACAGTAACACTTAAACCTCTACTAAAGCCTCTGACAGTAAAACGTCAGCGGCTTTTTTTATGGCTTTTAATTGTGGCACCAATCAGCTTATTAAGTGCCTGCAGTTCATTTAAAGCGAATGCAGATAACTACTCAATCACGCCAGATAATATAAATTCGCGGTTTATGCGGGTGAATATTCTCAGTAGCTTTTTAGTAAAATCAAAGACTCATGATTCACTTCCTATCACTGAACTTTCTGACTTAGCGTGGGATGAAGATGAACAACTGTTATACGTAGTATCTGATCAAGGTTTGCTCTATCACTTAAAGCTCGATTTTACTGATAGGACATTAAAAACGGTTGATATTATTTTCGCGACACGACTCAAAAAGAAAAGGGACATACCTTTTAAAGGAAAATTCACAGATGCTGAAGGGTTGACATTACAGAATGGAGCTAACGGTAAAAAAGGCGATTCGCAACTTATTATCTCATTTGAAAATAAACCACGCATAGATAAGTATTCGACCAGTGGCCATTTCATCTCAAAAGTAAAAATTGTTAAAAAGCTTCGTAAACGCAAATACTTTAGAGGTAAAAACAAAGCATTAGAAAGTGTCACCTTGCATCCAAAATTCGGTGTTCTAACCGCAGCAGAACAACCTTTAAAAGAAAATCCTCTGAATCAACAAACACTCTATTCAAGTACAGGTAAAGAATGGCATTTTGCTGCATCAAAGATTAAAAACAGTTCGATTACTGCATTAGAGGTATTACCAAACGGTGATGTACTGATACTCGAGAGGGCATACAATGGGCTTTTATCGCCTATAGTGATAAGCTTGCGTCAGTTGCATATAACGAAGTGCAATAACCTAAAACTTTGTGATACAAGTCTTATTGCAAAGTTTGATACATCAGATGGTTGGATTTTAGATAACTTTGAAGGACTCACCCACATTCGCGATAATCAGTACTTGATGGTATCTGATAACAACAATAATCCATTCCAGAAGACCATCTTAGTTTTGTTTGAAATTTTGGATAAGAAAGCAGTAACTATAAATTAGATTTAAGGTAAATTAGACTCATGGCAACTCCCATCACAGAATTAGGTCATTTAAGCTCACTCGAAGCATCGAAACTTCTACAAGAGAATCCTGAAGCTCAATTAATAGACATACGAACTTCTATGGAATTTCTCTTTATAGGACATCCTACAGAAAGCATTCACATAGCTTGGATGGATGATCCTGACTGGGAGATCAATCCAACTTTCTTTAAAGAAATTAATCAAATTCAAAAAGCTAGTACAAACAATAACTGTCCGATTCTGTTGATTTGTAGAAGTGGTAATCGTTCAGAAAAAGCTGGCTTAGAACTAATAGAAAAAGGAATGACTAATATCTACCACGTCACGGATGGTTTTGAAGGTGAACGTGATGATAATCATCAACGTGGCACCTTAAATGGTTGGCGCTTCAATGGTTTACCTTGGGAACAGGCTTAA
>JBALXO010000037.1:23148-31330 GCA_036960615.1 Cocleimonas sp.
CACAGCAGGCACAATTAGGATTACGTGGTATTTGTACCTTCTGCCATTCCATACTCAAGCCATCAAACAACAATAATTTGCCGTTAACATTTTCAGCGTGACCCGTTAGTATCAATATTGCCTGTAAGGCTTGCATGGTGCCTATAACACCGACAACAGGCGATAACACGCCTTCAATGGCACAGGTTTCGGTATTCTCAAATTGTTTTTTATATAAGCATTGATAACAAGGACCATCTGAATCAGGAATATAACTCGCTATTTGTCCTTCAATACGAATTGCGGCACCTGAAACCAGTGGCGTTTTAGTTTTAACGCTGGCGCGATTAATAGCGAAACGCGTAGGAAAATTATCAGAGCAATCAAGGACAATATCTGATTTTTGAAGATAGGCTTCTAACTCATCTTCATCCAACTCCCAATCGATTGCTTCAACCTCACAATCGGGATTAATTTCAGCGATGGTACGTTTTGCAGAAAAGGCTTTGAGTTCGCCAATATCTTGAGTCCGATGAACAATTTGACGTTGTAAGTTTGAATCTTCAACCTGATCGAAGTCACTAATAATCAACCGCCCTATTCCAGCAGCAGCTAAATACATAGCGACAGGTGAGCCTAGGCCACCCATACCGATTATCAAGGCAGTAGAATCTAATAGTTTTTGCTGACCCACTTCACCGATTTGGCTGAGTCTAATTTGACGTGCATAACGACTTTGTTCTTTTTCATTCATGCTAATTATTATAACGTATTGGGTTTATAGCTGATTAAAGTAATCTCTAATTGAGTCTAAACTTTTAGCCGCCACCTTTGTGAAAGTACTTAAAGAATTTTTTCATAAACTCTTTCTGCTGAGTTTCGGTGATCTGTTTAAAGTGAAAATCAGTATTAAGCACAGGCAAGGTGAGCATAGCTATTTTTCTGGGCGGGCCAACAGCAATACTGATTTCTATCAAGATTGATTCAGCTTGATCCTCTATCGACCAAGAGTCTGATCTAAGTTCAGTGATGACAAAAGGTGTATTAGAGTCAAATTGACCCAACAGCGCTTTTTTAAACTCTGGTGGCGTGTAACCCATTTCATAAGAACGTTTATTCAAAGTTATTATAATTATCCACCCGCAACAGGTGGCCATATCGAGAGAACATCTTGTTCTTTTAAGATATGTTGAGTCCGATCTTCACAAACGAAGACGCCATTAACTAATACAATATGAGCTGATTCTAAAGGAATATGATATTGATCAATCACGTTCTGCACAGTGGTGCCTTCGGCTACCTTGATTTCGCGTTTATGACGTGAGGTACCAGGTGGTAATAAGTGCATTAGCGAGGCGAATAGTTCTAGGTGCATCTTCATAGTGATTAATTTAAATAGTATATATTCTAAAGAATAGGCAGAAAGTGGGGAGGTGTCTTTTCTAAGATCATTTTAGAGATTTTTGTATCAGACAGCATTATCCAATTCCTGAGTTGATGCAACATAAGCATCCATAATACGCATAGGATCATTTATTAGACGTTGTTTCCACTTACCCAAATGTATTTTTGATTCGATCAAACCGCGAAGTACTCCAACATGTTGAGTCATGCCAACGGTAGACGCACCCACCAATACATCAGACTCATCACCCACACCGAATTTCAAGTTCATATATTTGTATAACTCAGGTGTGTATATTTCAGCATTATCTCCACCTTCAGCCCCCATCCATAATCCATAAGAAGTTGAGATTAAACCCAAGGTATCGAGGATATTCATATTTAGCGAGCCATTATGTTCAGCAACCTTTCCTGCCATATTTAAGCCAGCAATGCGCCCATGATCAGTCGCTGTTGGTTGAATCGCTTGAACAGTATATTCGCCCGTAGAAAAATCCATGCCCTGCGCTACATCACCGATCGCATAGATATCTGGAAGATTGGTTTGCATCCTATTATTAACAATAACACCATGATCAATATCTAATCCAGAGTCTTTAAGGAACGCGACATTTGATTTTACACCCGTAGCGCTAATCACTAAATCAGCTTCTATGCTTACCCCATTGTCTAATATAACTTCCATGGTATTGGAACTATTGCCAGCGAGTTTGATAGCATCAACCTTAGTGCTAGTGTAAACACCGACACCCTCACCCTCTTCAATACACCACTGTTTAAGTAGCCCACCTGCTTTTTCATCTAGCATGCGCGGAACCATGCGACTGCCCATCTCGATAACGCTTAGGTTAACTTTACGCTTAACAAGCGATTCTAAAATGATACAACCAATAAAACCTGCACCCATCAAAACAACTTTAGCATTGGGTTTTGCCAATGCAGCTATTTGACGAGAATCTTCTAAAGTCCAACAGGAGTGAACATTAGGTAAATCGATGCCTTCAATGGGAGGTGAAATAGGTGTCGAACCCGAAGCGATGCACAATTTATCGTAATTAAGGGTGACACCATTTTCTAAAATACAGTTTTTAGAATTCGAATCAATACTTGCTACTCGACCTTGCACATAATCAATTCCATGCTTTTTATAGTGATCTGTAGCACGAAGAAAAGTGCCTGACTCTTCTATATCCTCAACCAACAAATAGGGAATTGCCATCCTTGAATAAGGTGGTGCAGCTTCGTCACCGATCAAAGTAATTTGATCGATGGGATTCATTTTTCGTAAAGTCTCAGCTGCCACAACGCCACCTGGACCTGCTCCAATAATAATATGATGCATAGTCTATCTAACCTAAGCGTGATAAAAATGAAGTTACTAGAACCTAGCTAAAAAATTAGCTAAGACCTAGACGAGACAGCGTTTCAGCTGTAGGTACACCCTGAGGCGTCCAACCGCGAACTTCATAATATACAGGCAACATTTCACCTAACTTACTCACCTGACCTTCTGTAGGACCAGATTTGATCGCTTCTTTAAGTAGGCGCTTAGGCAAAGTATCGTCATCACTAGTGAAACCTGCAGCGTTATTGTACTGACGCTCCATATTCCAGATACGTTCGCCAGCTTCTAAACACTTATCTACACTCCAGTCGCCTTCACAAGCTGCATCGATTTGAGGTGCGATATCTTCCATACCCCAAGCAAAAGTTGTAAAAATACAAAGACCTGCAGAATCAACTAGTGCAGTAGCATCTTGGAATGCTTTAACCAATTCTGGCTTACCGTCTGAGTCTGCCATCTCTGTTTTCACTGGAATCCCAAGAACCTCAGAGGCAATAGTGTAACCACGTAAGTGACAAGCACCACGATTCGAAGTTGCGTACGCGAGTCCAATACCTTGAATACCACGAGGATCATAAGCAGGGAATTCCTGACCTTTAACCGACATAGATAAATCAGGATCGCCGTATTTTTCACACATACGTTTTGAACCCATTCCTACAACTTTACCGAAAGGAGTACCTGCGATAACGCCCTCTGTTACAGCGATTAAAGCTTCTGCTGAACCGAAACGTAAATCTATGCCACCTGTTTCTTCGAGATCAATCTTACCGTCTTCAAATAATTCCATAGCTGCAGCAATCGTACAACCAAGACTGATAGGATCAATACCATCTTCGTTACAGACGAACTGTACATAGGTCAAAGCATCGATATCATCAACGCCTGTGTCTGCGCCTAGCGACCAAGCTGCTTCGTATTCTAAACCACCAGAAGCGCCATGATATTCAGGCTTATCTTTCACTGAAAAGTGAGTTTGGTCGATCGTTGAAATTCGTCCACAAGCAATGGTGCAACCAAAACAAGCACCATTAGTAGTTAGATTGGGCTTGCCATCACTCGCACGTGGTTCGTGCATAGCTTCACCAGAAATATTCTCTGCACCTGCAAAACCAACATCACGCATATTATGTGCGGGTAAGCCACCAACGCCGTTGATAACATTCATCAATACTTGAGTACCATAAACAGGTAAGCCTTCGCCTGTTACTGCGTTATCGGCTAATACTTTTTTACCATCTATTACCGCGTTCATGAATTCAGCAGGGTTATCTAGACCTTTAACACCCTTGGTGCCTCTAACAGCAACTGCTTTAAGGTTCTTTGATGCCATCACTGTTCCTACACCAGAACGTCCTGCTGCTCTATGCAGATCATTCATTACAGCGGCATACAAACAGCCTTCTTCAGCTGGCCGACCTACTACTGCAATTTTTAAGTTAGGATCTTGATGCTTGGCATGAATCATTGCATCAGCTTCCCATGCAGATTTACCCCAAAGATCATCGGCAGGTTTTAATTCTGCAATGTCATTTTCGATGTATAAATACACAGGCGATGCTGCTTTGCCTTCAAAGATAATCATATCTAGACCAGCATTTTTAAATTCATTACCAATAAAACCACCCGAATTAGAACAGGCAATCGCGCCAGTTAATGGGCTTTTAGTAATACATGAATAACGTCCAGCGGTTGAAGCCATGGTGCCTGTTAAAGGCCCAGTTGCCATGATAAATTTATTTTCAGGACTCAATGCATCAACATTTGGATTAGTTTCTTCAACCAAATATTTAGTTGCTAAGCCACGTTGACCCAAATAATCATTGGCCCATTCCATGTTTAAAGGTTCTGGCGTACACGTGCCAGTTGTAAGATTTACGCGTAGTATTTTTCTTGTCCAAGCCATAATGGTTCCTCCTTATGCTGACGTGTTAGCGCTAGGAAGACTCTTTTCTGCAAAAGCCTTCATTCGATCGTATCCCGTTGCATTAGCATCTATATATGTAATTGCATCAGTAGGACACGCCTTGGCACATTCTGGATCACCACCACAGAGATCGCATTTAGCAACCTTGCCTGTTTCTTGAACATAATTTATGGTGCCGAATGGGCATGAAATGGTACAAACCTTACAGCCAACGCATTTGTCGTCAATGACGATCTTTGCGCCTGAAGTTAGGTCCATAGTTATGGCATCAACAGGGCAAGCTCGCAAACACCATGCTTCGTCACATTGAGTACATGTATATGGCGCAAAACGCCCTTCCTCATGAAAAGTAAAAACTTTGATAACCGATCGCGAAGGATTAAATTCGCCTAGCTTCTCGTATGAGCAAGCCATCTCGCATTGAAGGCAACCCGTACATTTCGCAGGATCAAGGTGTAATGATTTTTGCATTCGCAAACTCCTTTTATATTAACTTTTAATTATTATTATTTTAAATTGAAGGTTCAAACTTATAGTTTTATGTTCAGCCATAAAACGATCTATTTTTATAAAAAAATAGACTAAAAAAGACACTCCCCTACTTATTGGCAGTTTTAACCTTACTCAGATTGAGCAGTTAGTAGAAAAGAGATAATTTAGTATAGGACAAAGTCATAGAATAAATTGAATTTATTCTATGACTAATTAATTTACACTAAGCCGTTTGGGCATTTTCGTTTGAAGAATTATTTGATGGCTCATCTTCCAGTGTCAGAAGACCTTCTTCTTGTAATTCTTGATACCACAAGTCGTGATGTTCTTTTGCCCAGTTCGAATCACATTCGCCTGTTTTCATAACCTCAAAAGCACCTTCCATGGCAACTGTACCCATATAAATATGGCCAAAAGAAACCACAAACAAACCTATTGAACCTACAGCATGGAGGAATTGTGCTAATTCATAGTTTTCTTTAGATAGATCTATCATTGCAATGAGCCAAGGAAAATTGAGAAGTAAACCACTCGCAATTACCACGGATCCAGCAAGTGCTGCTATCCAGTACCAGGCTTTTTCGCCGCCATTGTATCTACCAGCACTAGCATGACCACCCATTAGTCCACCGCCTTTGGCAAACCATTTGAAGTCAGTCCAATTAAACATATTACCTTTGATAAAGGTAAACAGCATGACAATCATCATTACCGAGAAAACTGGACCTAGGTAGTTGTGAATAAGTTTTCCGTAATAAGCGATAAAACCAAAAGCTTCTTTACCCACTAACGGCAACAAGCCATAACGACCCAAGGTAAGAATAACGCCGGTAATACCTAAAATCACGAACAGTATCGCTACAGACCAATGTACAAATCGTTGAAAATCAGTAAATCGTTTTATTTTTTTACCCGATCGACCTGCTTTAATTTTGATTTTTCCACGTATTAATCTAAATAATGCAATCACTAAAAGTGTGCCAAAAATTGCATATATTGAATAAGGAATGAGTTTTGAGACGCGCCAATTTCGATATTCTTGACCACCGACATTAATCAGTGTTGAAGCGTTTGGACCTTTGACTTGAGAGAGGCCTGTAATATTACCCGAACCATCTTTTTCACGTTGGCGTACTGCACGCCACAAATCACTAGCAGGGCTTTTTACCCCTATTTGTTGAGCATCTGGTCCATTGATATTGCCCACAGGCTTATTAGGATTTTCCGCGTAGGCCTGAGGTATGGCTATTGCAGTTAAGTTGAATAAGAAAAATACAAAACCAAAAAGAAAAATCCGCTTTACTAGATTCATAATATTTCCTTAATACACATTACAAATAAATATATTGAAGACTCTAACATACTCGCCTTTACCCAATCAGATAGAGCAAAGGCGAGTAGTTATCCTAACTAGGAGGAAAGGATAAGTAGAGTTTTTTACAGTACGACGGAAGAACCATCGTACATTACTCATAAAGAGCTATGTTATAGCAAAATTAATTGCTATTAGGATTGAAGCCGCCTTTTTGAATAGCGCTTGACGCCATCGTTGACATGGCTCTACTAACAACACGCTTACGATAGATATCAGATACCATATTCGCATCACCAGCTAACAGTGCTTTGGTTGCACACATTTCAGCACACAAAGGTAACTTACCTTCAGCTAAACGATTAGCGCCATACTTCTTGTACTCATCATTACTACCAGTCTCTTCAGGACCACCTGCACAGAAAGTACATTTATCCATCTTTCCACGTGAAGCGAATGCACCTGAAGTCGGGAACTGTGGTGCGCCGAATGGACAAGCGTATGAACAGTAACCACAACCGATACAAATATCTTTATCGTGAAGTACGATGCCGTTATCTGTGGTGTAGAAACAATCTACAGGACATACCGCAGCACAAGGTGCATCAGTACAATGCATACACGCAACTGAGAGTGAACGTTCACCTGGCTCACCGTCTTTTACCGTTACAACACGGCGACGATTGATACCCCAAGGGACTTCATTCTCATTTTTACAAGCGGTAACACAAGCGTTACATTCGATACAACGTTCTGAATCGCAATAAAATTTTACATTAGCAGCCATAGTATGTTACCTCCTAAGCTTTAGTTATTTTACACAGGCTACACTTACTTTCCTGCATTTGGGTTACTGAATCATAACCGTAGGTCATGGCGGTATTTATGGCTTCACCTAAGACATACGGATCTGCACCTTTTGGATACTTAGAACGTAAATCCTCGCTTTGGAAATGCCCACCGAAGTGATAAGGAGCAGAAGCAACACCTGCTGCTACTCTTCGAGTAACCATTGCTTTGACCTTGATTTTCGCTCCTTCAGGCGTTTCAATATATACATCATTGCCATCACGGATGCCTGCATTGTTAGCATCTCTAGGATTAATCTCAACAAACATATCCTGTTGTAATTCAGCTAACCATGGATTCGAACGAGTCTCATCACCACCACCTTCGTATTCCACTAAGCGGAATGAAGAGAGAATCATTGGGAAGTCTTTAGAGAAATCCGTCGCTTGGATTGATCCATAACGCGTTGGTAATCTCCAAAATGACTTACGATCTTCATAAGTTGGGTATTTAGCCACCAAGTCACGACGACTTGTGTATAGAGGCTCACGATGTATTGGAATTGGATCTGGGAATGTCCAAACATTCACTCGCGCCTTAGCGTTACCAAATGGTGCACAACCATGCTTAATCGCAACTCTCTGAATACCACCAGATAAGTCAGTCTTCCAGTTCTTACCTTCTGCCGCCACTTTCTCAGCATCTGTAAGATCATCCCACCAACCAAGCTTCTTTAACATATCCGCTTTAAATTCAGGGTAACCATCTTTGATTTCTGAACCAACCGAATGGAAACCTTCAGCAAGTAAGTTAGTACCGTTGCGTTCAACACCGAATCTTGCACGGAATGTTAAACCGCCATCAGCCACTGATTTACTACCATCATATAGATTAGGTGTACCAGGATGTTTCATCTCTGGAGTACCCCAACAAG
>JBALXO010000038.1:0-12023 GCA_036960615.1 Cocleimonas sp.
AAATGAGTCAAATTATAGGTATCTAATTATTAATGTGTACTGACCCTTATTTATTCGTTGCTCAATGATTGAGCTTCCTGAAAACAGTTAGTGCTTCAACTTACCAGCCATCTTATAATAATTGCTGTATAACTTTCGAAAAGAGCCTTTTACAAGTTCTTCTCATCTTGAGGTATTGGCATTTTCAGTATTAATCGATAGTGTGATATTCGTTCTTATTGAGATTAACATCTTGGTATTAGTATAGTAAATTAACAATTATGACCAAAATTCGTAGACTAGCTGCAATCATGTTTACCGACATAGTCGGCTTTACTTCACTTATGGGTGTCGATGAAGATAAGGCCATAAAAGTTCTTGATAAAAACCGGAATTTTCATCGTTCTCTTGTCAACAAGTTCCGTGGAGAATGGCTCAATGAGATGGGCGATGGAATACTTGCCAGTTTCTCTACCCCTACAGATGCAGTTCGTTGTGCTTGTGAAATTCAAAGAGAAGCAAAAAAAGCAGGTATCGGGCTGCGTATTGGCATACATCAAGGGGAAGTCGTTTTTGAAAACAATGATGTCCTTGGCGATGGAGTCAATGTGGCATCCCGATTGCAAGATCTCGCTGAAGAAGGCAGTATCAACATCTCTGATGCAGTCTGCAATGATGTCAAAAACAAAACAGGCATTATGGTTGAGTTTATCGGCGAGAAATCATTTAAAAATGTCGATCAGCCAATCAAAGTATACAAGGCTACTTGCGAATCCAATCCATCTGAGCTGAGCAGACAATCATATTCAAAAGATTATTCACAAGACAAAAGACCCTCTGTTGCCGTGCTTCCGTTTGTTAATATGAGCAATGATCCTGAGCAGGAATACTTTTGCGATGGCATCACGGAGGATATCCTCAACGACCTCACGCAATTGAAAGATATTCGAGTGGTTGCACGAACGTCAAGTTTCGCTTACAAAGACAAAAATCAGGACATTCGTGATATCGGCTTGCAATTGAGTGTTGAGACAATCGTCGAGGGTAGTGTCAGGAAAGCAGGCAATAAATTGCGTATCACAGCACAGCTCATTAATGTTGCGGATGGTTTTCATCTTTGGTCTGATCGTTATGATCGTGAGTTAGAAGATGTTTTTGCTATTCAAAATGAAATTTCAAAAATTATTGTTGAATCTCTGGAGATTGAACTAAGTTCCAAGGATCGTCGTAAAATAGAAAAGACTAAAACCCAAAATGTTCAGGCCTACGATCATTACATCAAAGGTCGCTTTTATCTGCATAAGATTCACAGGAATACCACCAATTATGCCATTAAGTTGTTTGCTGAGGCTATTGATATAGATAAGCGCTATGCGTTGGCTTATTCTGGTCTTGCAGATAGTTATGCACAGTATTATATGTATTTTGATAGGAATAAATTGACGCTACAAAAAGCACTCGACTTAAGCCAACAAGCCCTCGAACTCGATCCCGATTTGGCAGAATCACATTCATCACGCGGAATAGCTTTGTCGCATAATGCTGAGTACCAAGAAGCTGAACAAGAATTTGATAAAGCGCTACAAATTAATCCCAATCTCTTTGTCGCAAATTATCAGTATGCGCGCGCCAGCCGCGCACAAGGAAAATTTTCTAAGGCAGTCCATTTATTTGAAGTGGCAACTAAAACAAGACCTGATGATTATGAATCGGCGGTTTTTTTAGTCGCCGCATATGATGATTTAAACGAATCGGAAAAACTTGAGAAAGAAGTTAAGCGATGCATCAAGGTGGTCAAAAATCATCTTGAATTGAACCCTGGTGATTCGCGTGCACTGTATCTTGGGGCACAAGTTCTTATCAGAGCGGGTGAAAAGCAAGAGGCTATAGAATGGATGGAAAAATCACTGACTATTGATCCGGACGAGCCGTCTGTTTATTACAATGCAGCTTGTATCAGCTCATTGTTGGGTAATCTTGAGGATGCCATCAATTACTTTGAGTTCGCCATTGGCGCAGGATATGTCTCGAAAGAATGGATAGCCAATGATTCTGATCTGGATCTAATTCGTAACCATCCGAAATTTATTAAGATATCACAGATGCTTGAAACGTAATTTCTTGCAATAGTAGAGGAATCTGACGAAAGAAACGCTAAGCTATTTAAATATCACTCACTATCTTTTGACTATATAAATTTGCATTTTTTGGTTAAACCCAAAAAATGCATTTGAAAATCACGGATACAAAAAAGCCCGAATTTTATTGGGCATTTCGTTGAGCAAACTTTGTACATCTAATTATTAAAGGGTACTGACCCCTTTATTCACAACTAAACATAAATCACAGAGGTAAAGCCCCTCTGTGATTGGTCAAAATAAAAGGTTACATCATTCGCTGTAAGGACCTTTGATCCCATTCGCAATCATCAATTGATCATAACTATTTGCCGTTTGCAGCAATTCCGAGCCATAACGGCTAATCAAATTTTGACGTAACTCAGGGTTTTCAGTTGCTTCAACCGCCCCCCAGAATGCTGCCATTTTTTCTGCCGAGGCGCGTAATTCAGCAATCGCATCAGCATCAGCGGCTACTCTCGCTATATCTTGGCCTGTTACTTTACCCACACCATTGACTGTTTTAGCACCTGCTGATTGATAACCTTCAGGTAAATCACCTTTTAAGTTAATAACGCGTTGATACTGAATAACATCAAAGATTTGATCAACCGCTTGCTTAGCGCCTTCTACTCTAGATACGTGTTCGGTATCTGCTGCTGCATGCGGTAATAGAGTAACTTTGCCACGATGATTCTTTTCAACGGCGAGATAAGGAACCATTGGCCCTGAAAGTTCGCCCACATCATTCTTAAATAAGTCAGCATCAATATTCGCGTACGCCACTTTACCACTGCTCAATGCGGCATCTAGCGCAGTTGCGTCAATTACTTCGCCACGATCGTAGTTAATCACAATCGCGTTGTCATTAAGCGCATTTAGCACTTTTGCATCAACCAAGTTAGCATTTGCAAAAGTACCAGTATCACTATTCAATGCACCTAAACCAGTATGCGGACTAATCACATCAGAACCTTGTGCTGCCTCTTCGGGTGAAGCGGCATAGCGGAAGCCTTCCGACTCTATCCATGCTTGGTGAATTGGTCGTGCATAAATACTCACATGCATACCAAAGGCCTGCGCAAGTTTAGCTACTTCACGTCCGATATTGCCGTATCCAATCACTGCCATACGTTTACCTTCGAGTTTTTCGGTAGGGTATTCACATAGATTTTTTCCGGTATCAAAATCATTATCAACGCAGCGCTTATGCAATTCTGAAACAGGTAAATTAGGTAATACGTCTAGCAATGCTTTAATAGCCATTTGTGCAGTTGCCCGCGAATTAAAACTAGGCGTATTCATCAGTGGCGCATTGCCACCATCGCCATTTCCACCGCCCCAGCTTGCACTACCCATATTGCCTGTGCCCGCACCAATGCGCACGCCACCTAAGTCGAACTTAGATGTTTCAGGCAAGAACGTAGCTGCAACAATAGTGGAATCATATTGCCCTTGAGAAGTGTGTATTAACAACTCATCTTCAGTGCTTAAGTTAGGCTCATAAAAGAAATGTATTTTGCCTTTTTCAAGTGCTTGATCAGATGTCAAAGCTGAACTATGAAAAACTCCACCCTTAGATTCAATATGTGCTTGAACTTCGCTGTGATCTGGCTCACCGAGGCCAGTGAATTTGAGGCCAATTAAATCTGCTACTAATACTTTATAAGCACGATTTGGATCATCTTTGCGTTGTCCTTCAGTTGGCGCTATTTCGACTTTTTCAAAATGCTCACCCGCTGCTGCTAGTTGCTCTTCTAATACAACTATTTTAGCGCGGTGATAGGCATAATTTAAGTTTTCAAGTAAGGAGATAATATCGGTTGAGGGTCTTACACCACCAATCCAAGCACGATAACTTCCAGGTGTACCTGGAAAAGCATTAACATAACGCGCCACATCTAAGCCTGGCTCGTAGTCACCATTGGGATGTGTTAAACCTTCGTAACCTAACATTTGTTTTGATTTGGCAATGATTTGAGCATCCACTTCATCATCTGTGATATCGCCATCATTCACTTTTAATAGTGTTACCGCAGCACCGCGGCTGGTGCTGTCAGCAACACCCATATCAAACATATCATTAGTCTCAGCCCAATCGCTAATAGCTTGGCGGTTGTTGGCAGAACGCTCATTAACTGCCTGAACACCACCGAGCATGCTCTCTACACGCAACAAACCAAAGGTTGTTTCGGCAAATGCTAAGGTACTAAAGGTATTAATAATACCACCGAGCATCACTTCTTTTTCAGGATCATAGATAGGTCCTAAAGCTGTAGTAATTTCACTTGTTAAAGGGCGTTTTGCATCAACAGGAACGGCGATTTTAAGTTGACGCGGAATCGCCCATGAAGGCTGTTTCATATTATCATCAATTAACGCCAATGCTTGCGGCGTTAGTGACACAATAAAGTAACCCGAAATACCACCAATAGCCTTTTGAAATGGAGTAAACAAACAACATTTCAATAGCACACTTTCTACAGTAGAATCTGCCCAAGGCATTGCGCCTAGCATCGATGTACCATCGATTACGGCATGATGGTTTTCAGGATCGCGATCTATCCACTCTAATAAATTGAGAATATCTTCTTCACGATAAGTTGTAGCTCCCGTGGTTTCATGCCCTACGCCGAAGAATAAGGTAACACCCATCGCCATTAATTCATCAGCAGAAGGAATATGCCCTTCGTCTTCACTAAAATGAATGCGGCTTTCATCACCATTTTTAGCAAAACGCTGCATTTCTAATAATTGTGCACCCCAAGATTGGCGGAAAAAACCACCTGCTTGACCCGCTTCACTTTCAGTACGTGGTGTATCCACGAAAATATGTTGATTTTTATTCGCGTTGACTAAATGCTGCGCACAAACAGTAAAACCACTGTGTCCGCCACCAAGGCCCACCGCCATTTTATTACTTTTAGGAAAACCAAAATAACGATTGATCTCGCGCATCATGTCAACCAGCACTTTATCCGCAGGATAACCACGGTGCATGCCACGTCCAAGTTCTGCCGTAGTAAACTTACCCACAACATTGCCTTTATCATCTAATTTAGGGTAATTAGTTTCTACCCACGCATCAAATTCATAGCGTAATTGGCGAGCATCATACTCATCCGTAGTCATGTCAGTAATGGGACCCACACCAAAGAATGGATTAATCGTACGGCTGGGTATGCCATTGCTTGTTTTATCTATCGATACTTGACGCTGTGATTTGAGTTTTTCTACGGATGCCATTTAATTCTCCAAAATAAGGGGTAAGCCGAAAGTTGAATGCTCACACCTTAATTTTTAGGGGAGAATACTAAATATGATTCGGTGGTAAGAAGTAATGATTCCACTAAAATATAGTATTTTTTAATGCACTTGTTTACGCCATTCGACGTTTTATGTACAGATATAGACAAATTTTATGATTTTTTGCCAAAACCGATGATTTAAATGACACCCCCCTACTTTTAAGCACTTTCTACACGTTTACGATTTTCAGCATCTCCATCTGAGGATTTGACAACTGTATCGAATCAAACAACTTCATAATGTATTCATATGCTTGAATGGATACATCCAAAGGGCTTAAAGGCCAATCGCGATCATCATTTCGCTGTCTTTTTGGGTGTTTGCTTAGCTTAGCTTAGTGACTGCATTACCAAACACAAAATAATTCACCCTAAATTACTATGCTAGACTCCTGCGACTTCTAGCCATTATTTGAATGTAAAATGTCTGACAAAAATTACCCACGCTTGCAACAACTAAATCAATCGGCACCAATTGCTACTCAAACTCCGCACACAGAAACGCACCATTCACACACCTTGAATGATCATTATTATTGGTTAAAAGATCAAAGCTATCCAACGGTTGACGATAAAAATATCATCGGATATTTAGAAGAAGAGAACGCTTACTACCAATCGTTTTTGAAGCCTAATGCGTCT
This sequence comes from Cocleimonas sp., assembly GCA_036960615.1. Classification (GTDB taxonomy): domain Bacteria; phylum Pseudomonadota; class Gammaproteobacteria; order Thiotrichales; family Thiotrichaceae; genus Cocleimonas. Next base: position 6,047 of record JBALXO010000038.1, read on the forward strand.
TTAGTCGAGACTATATTTGAGGAGTTTAAAGGGCGCACTGATGAACAAGAAACGTCTGTGCCTTATGTCTCGAATGGTTATGAGTATCAATGGTATTTTCGTGCCGGTGATGAGTACCGAACGCGAACGCGTACGCATTTAGCAACGGGCAATGAAGCCATATTTATGGACGAAACCGCCTTAGCGAAAGGCAATGACTATTTTGTGATTGGGGACTGGGTTATCAGCCCTGATAATCGTTATTTAGCTTATTCATTCGACACCGACGGTGACGAGCGCTATCAAGTTCGTATTAAAAATCTTGAGACCTGCGAGTATTTAGATGATGTTTTAAATGATGTTGAAGGGGAGCTTGAGTTCAATACTGATGGCACAAAGCTAATGTATTGCTTACTTGAACAAGGTGTTTGGCACTCAAAAAATATCAATGTCCACACTATTGGTGGCAAGCAAAAGGATGACATAGCGGTCTATACAGAAACGGACGATGGTTTTTATATCGGTTTTGAGAAAACCAGCAGCGAAGCTTTTATTGTTATTTCATCCTCGCAAGGTGAAGTGCAAGAAACACATGTGTTAGCCGCTGATTTTTCTGGCAAACCCGTTACCTTGGTAAACAGAAGTGAAGGTTTTACACAATCAGTAGACCATGCCCATGGTGACTTTTATATTCTTGCTAACGATACTCACAAAAACTTTCGTTTAGTCACGGTCAGTGAAAAAGACCCAATAATAGAAAATTGGAAAACGATTATTGAAGGTTCTGATGCTTCCTATTTATTGTATCTACAAACCTTTAACAGTTTTTTTGTTCTTAAGTCACGAGACTTAGGTTTAGAGAAAATTCATGTTCTTCCATATAAAACTAATTTAAAAATTAAAAATCAGAAGATTAACCTAGAGACTCATTTCATCGAGTTTCCAGAGCTTCTATTTACCGCTGATTTAGACGTGAACCCAGAATTTGAGCAAGCTTTTATTCGTCTATCTTATGAATCTATGATCACGCCGAGTACGGTTTTTGATTACGATTTAACTAAGCGTGAATTAATCACGCGCAAGGTACAAAAAATCCCGTCGGGTTATGATAAATCTCAATACGAAACCAAGCGCATTATGGCCCCAGCAAGAGATGGTGTGATGGTTCCCGTATCATTGGTTTATAAAAAAGATTTAAAGCAAGACGGTAGCCAACCATTGTGGCTTTATGGCTATGGCGCTTACGCAGCAACTATCGAGCCTTCGTTTTCATCTGGTTTACTGAGTGCGCTTGATCGCGGTTTTGTCTATGCCATCGCGCATGTTCGTGGTGGTTCTATGATGAGCTACCAATGGTATTTAGACGGAAAATTAAAAAAACGCGCCAATACTTTTAATGATTTTATCGATGTGGCCCGTCATTTGGTAGATGAAAAATACGTGAGCGCAGGTAATATCTCTATCTCAGGTCGCAGTGCTGGCGGCGAATTAATGGGTGCTGCGATAATACAGGCACCAGAGTTATGGCGGTCAGTTAACTTGGGTGTGCCGTTTGTAGATGTATTAAATACCATGCTGGATGCTAGCTTGCCATTAACGCCACCGGAATGGAAAGAATGGGGAAATCCGATTGAAAGCCAAGAAGATTATGATTTAATTGCCAGTTATTCCCCTTACGACAATATCGAGAAACGTGCTTATCCACCCATGTTTGTTAGCGGTGGTATTAACGACCCAAGAGTTACTTACTGGGAGCCTGCAAAATGGACCGCCAGAATGCGCGAACTAAAATTGGACGAAAACTTATTGGTAATGCGCATTAATATGGGCGCTGGACATTTTTCTAATAGTGGCCGTTATGGCCGTTTGAAAGATTATGCTGAGGAATACGCGTTTATGTTCTTAGCACATGGGATTAGCGAGTGAAGTATTGTGAACTAAGCTTGATGAGAATTAAATGGACCTCTACTTTTACGTTATTTTTATTCATTTTTTAGAGAAGTAAACAGATTAATTAAAGACATTTCATCTCCAAGCCTACTTATTGAGACTTAGTCTAAAAATTGAGAATATAAAAAAAGGGGCGTATAACTTATTCTATGCCGAGAAAGTTAATAATTAGTTTGTTACTACTTTTACTAATTGCCTCATTCTATGGTTATTTCAAGTTTTCACAGCATTCCAAAGAACCGACATCAATCCATCAAAGTTCATCCAAACAAATTTTATCTAATGAAAAAAATAAGGACCAAAAGGCTTCAACGATGGAAGCTGAAAATAGTGCTATCAATACAAACACCAGTGATTTGCCTGATATCGAAAAGAATGACCCAGCTGAGCTTGATAACAACAAATCAAAACTTCAGACTCGTTTAGAAATATCAGGTCTCATAACTAACCATAATGGTCAAGCCATTGCAGATGTTCTAATCTATGGTAGAGGCGGGTTCCCACCCACAAAAACAGACTCTAATGGTCAATATCGCATAGTTATTCAAAAAGGGGGATTTGTAGACTTGTTACTTAATTTTTCTCTAAAAGGTTATGAAAAGCAAAAAATTATCATCGTTAAACAAGAGTTTGAAAGGAGTCCGATACTTAACTGGGATGTAACCTTAGCAGATAAAGTAGACACTCAATCAACTACGTCATTGAGTGGAAAGGTTAGCAATTTGATTGGGGAAGGTTTAGCTAATCAACGAATTCGTCTAATAACCTTAGGGGATTATTCTGACAATGAGGTTCGTTATATTGAAGTAGCGCTAACAGATAACAACGGAGATTTTACTCTAAGCGATGTATCCATCAATACCCATTATAAACTAGTCGTTTTAGCAGCTGAATATGCACGCTATACAGTGGAAGATTTGCTGGTGACCAATGACACTCCAGACTTAGATATCATCCTTGAAGATCTTAAACTAACAATCAAATCAGGCCAAGTTATTGATAGAGAAGGTGTGCCATTGCCAAACTTGAAAATAAGCGCAAATAATATCGCGACTGGAGTAAGTAAAAACCTTGTGACTAATGATTTGGGGGGCTTCCAACTTGAAAACTTCCCTGAGGGAGAAGTTTCATTCAATATCAAGTCACCTGCCGATATTAAAATCTCAGGCATGAAGCTTAGCGAAATGGACTCTCAAACTATTACCTTGACGATTGATAGTGGCAATCATTTCTTGTCTGGTTCAGTGAGTGATAGCGATGGAAAAACTATCGAAAATGCGACAGTCACCATGCAATCGACGTATTCAAAAAATAATGTGGATAGCCTCTCCCTTCGTTCAGTTACAACGGACAGTACAGGAACTTTCTCCTTCGAAAACTTTGGTGCGGATGAACATATTATTATCATTATCAGTAAAGGCTTTAAGCGACAAATGATTGTTCACCAGCCACATTCGTCTGACACTAATCTTAATATTATTCTTGAACGCCGTTAAATAGCATCTTCCAATGATTCAGAGGTTCCTTAGAGACAACCTCCTACTTTTTCCTCATTTCTTTCATCGAAGAAGAACTTGGTTTCTTAAGGTTTACCTTAAGTTGTCACCCTATCTAGTTGCGCCTCAATAATGTCAGCGTATAGGCTGGAATCATCACCTGCATATACAAGCCCGGATGCCAGCTTGCTAGCCAAGATTGCATATTTTACTTTTTCAGGTAAATGGGTTTGGATTCGAGGGCCATATACATCAGAGTCTCGAATAAGTTTTGGCATATGCGCCAGCATCGCTTGTTGCTGTTTAGGTAAAGTAAGTTGCTCAGGATTAGCTTGGAAGTAATCGAACATTCGCGCGTAATGATCATTAATTTCCTGACTTAGCATGCTAGAAATTTCAGTATACGTTTCGCTACCATCCAGCTTGCGGTATTTGCGTATCACTGATCTCGCTTCAATCTCTGCCATTTGATTAAGTATGTCAATAACATCGCTAACGTACTCATCTTTGTTAGCAAGAAACTCTTCATCCGTGAAAACTAAGTTTGCAATAATTTCATAAGATGATGAAATAACACCACATTTATTCGCTGAGGCATCTCGCATTATTACTACCCCTCTTTGCTGCAATATTTGCCTTGCAGCAGGGGTGATAAACGAGTTTGCACCCTCAACAATCACTTTAGAGCTTGGATCGCCTTCAGCATTAAAGTACTTATCAACATTCGTTTCGTCGATGGTTTCAGGTCGCCCGCCAGCGGGTATAAATAAATCGGTTTCTACTGTAAACACAATATTATTAAACGCGTTGTAGAAATTGTCAGTGGAGATCCATTCTTCTTCAAGACCGGATTCAGTCATGGTAAGTTTTTTGTATACCACACCACTAATGCCTTCTTTCTTGGTTTTCATGCGGTATAAAATAAAACCGCCAACATGCAAGGCATCTGCATCATAGGCTTCGATATCGTCTTTTAAAACAATTGCTGACAACGCGTCTTTATCAAGACCATCCGGATCAAATAGCGCACCCGTGCCATCTACAATAAGCTTGATGGCAACTTGTGGACAACGCTCTAGCAATAAGCGCATGCCATTACCAGCAACATCGCCATTCGGGCCACCGGTAAATTTAACACTGAAAGAACTGGTGTGCATGTCTATGCCCATTTCTTGCATCGTTACTTCTGCAAAGCGAATGACGCCGATTGAAGTCACTCCGTATTCTTTGTGATTGATACCAATCTCTTTACTAGACATGATGCCTTTGCCGAGCAGATAGCCGCGTCGTTCAGCAAGTTTCGCCATGCGTTCTATCATAATGTTGTGCATGTTCTCATCAGGCCCTAGTTCGATAGGTTCTTCTTGGCCGTAATAATCAACAACTCTTTTGTCTTTTGCCTGACCATTTTCATCTGTTACGAACAAATCTAAAAAGGCATTCGCAAATGCGTGCTGCATTTTGTAAAGATACTGATCTCGTTGTTCGTGAGTGGTGCGTGGGTCAATATTTAGTATCGCGACCATCTTTGAGCCACCTTCGTATATATCTTTATTTTTCAGGTGTTGGGTATGGGCAAGCACGTAGTTTTCTTTAAAAAGTGTGCTGGAATTATTCGCAAAATCGTCGCTGCTTTGCGTAATGACCGTACGCCAGCCTCCGCGAGCGATATCGGAAAACCCAATATGAAAACCATTGCCACGCCTACCGGAAAAGAAAGTAATGCGAAACGGGCGTTGATTCGGTAGATCGTCAGTAAATTCAGGCCCTAGTTCTTCTAAGTAATGAGGGTTTAAGCGAAAACTTAAGGCATGTTTTTCAATCACAAAGAAATTGGTCTTTAAACAATTTTTTACGAATGACAAAGCGCAACGAAATACCACACGCCTTAAGTTATCTAGGATTCGGCGGCCTGAGTTAAAGTTTTCTACCAGTTCGCTAACAGTTTCAAGTTTAGTTGCATATGCCGACTCTCTGTTAGATATACTTGGATCGAAGCGAGTGTAAAAAAGCTCAACCAATTGTATGCTTAAACTAGGAACATGATGAAATGCACGAGTAATATTTTCACGTTCATACACATCGGGGGCGTTATGAGCTAAATTTGTATGGCAAAAACCGATAAAAGCAGAGATCAATGTAGAATCTGGGCCGCTCATAATGCCGCTTTTTATAAGATTCGCGTAGCTAGGTGCAGTAGTGGAGGTTATCTGCGTGCTATACATCTCACGCTTTAAGTTTATAAAGAGTGGGTTAGCCTCATTTAAATCAGACTTGTCTCTAGGTTTGACATAGAAAGTGGCCAAAAAGTAAGGAGTTAGGCCATTTGTCACGCTTAAGAGATATGCCCGTCTCACACCAATCTCTAGACGTTGAAAAACTTCAAGAACTTGTGTTAAAAAGCCGGCATGCGGAGGATTGGTGACGCCAAATGAAACGCGCGTTTCCTTATATTCTGTTGGCTCAATATTCAGATAAATACCGCTATTTAATTGAGTAGCAATAAAAATACGCATAACCCGCGCGACTCTTTCAGCGGGCGATTTAAGGAC
>JBALXO010000038.1:12123-30842 GCA_036960615.1 Cocleimonas sp.
AAGGAAATATCGAGGGAGGTAATAATCGAAGTACCGAATCTAATAAAACATGATCTTTTACTCGATTCCATCTCGCCCTTCGGATCGGCGTTGCGATGCTCCTTCGTTGTCTCTGCTGCGCTACAGCTGGTTGTTTAAATGACACCCCCCTACTTTTTAGCCTTTTTTAAATACTAACTTTAATGTCATCAATCTATAGTTAATGACACTATTTTCAAAGGATGATTTTCATCAAACGATGGGAAATCTGGGTGACAATCTAACCAAGTGGCCTCACTAACTGAGCGCCCCTGTTTTTCGGCACAACGTACTAAGCTGTTGAACCAAGTTTCTCTATCAACTTTCGCAACATTGTTACAGGCAATAACCTTACCACCCGGCTTCGTCGCTAATACCGCAGGTTTAAATAAGCTTTGATAATCATTAATTAAATCAACGGTACCAAAAGCACTTTTAGCGAATCGAGGCGGATCTAAAAATACAATATCAAACTGTGACGCGGACATTTTAGGATAATCTGGGAGTTTTTTACGGCTATTAACTTTAAGCCCTGCTAACTGACGCAGCGCAGGAAAGGCATCACTGTGTATAAACTGACAAACCAATTCAACTCCATTAAGTTCTGCATTCTTTCGCCCTGCGGCTAAAGCAAATGATGAGAAATCAACATTAACGACTCGTTTAGCACCACCGACAGCTGAAGCGGTTCCAATTCCACAGGTATAGGCAAATAAATTCAGCACACTTTTTTTATGACTGTTTGCTTTCACATACTCTCGACCAATTCGCATATCCAAAAACAACAATGGATCTTGCCCTTCATGACGTAATTTACTTGTGTATAAAATGCCATTCTCAGTAATCACTTGTTCTGATCGAGCATAAGCCTCAGTTTTAGTATCGAGTTTGTTAAGAATGCGTGAGTTTCTATTAGAACGGTCGTTATACACAATCGGTAAATCTGCAACTGCTAATAGCTCTTTGTGAATCTTCTCAAGTTCGTCTTCTGCAAGCGTTTGATGAAAAGTTTGAATTAACCAAGCATCACCATAACGATCAATATTAAGACCATTTACACCTTCAACCGTACCATGAAAAACACGAAAGCAATCCGTTCTTGATGAATCATCTGTAGATACGCTATTTAGTTGAGCAATAAGGTCAGCACGTTTAGCTAAAGCAGTATTAAGCAGAGTAGTGATTGGCATAATCAAAGAACTCGTTTTTGGAGTAAGTGTGGGTGAAATTGATAATATAATGCCAGATAATGAAGTGGCACTTCTGTCTTTCACGCTATAATCCAAAAATGAAATCCCTTTTTCTAACACCTCCTATGACGCAGTTGAATACTGCCTACCCTGCCACTGCTTACATCACTGGCTTCTTGCGTAAAGAAGGCTATGAAGTAGCTCAGCGTGACATGGCAATTGAGGTGTTGTTGTCCATGCTAACAACTGAAAGCATCGATACCATACTGGATAAGGTTGAAGAAAATTACGCTGACTTTGAAGATGATGAATTACCCGACTCTATCTATCATTTTCTCGTACATGTAGATGCATACCGACGCTGTACAGAACCTACACTCCGATTCTTACAAGGCAAAGACCCTAGCTTGGCTCATCGTATCGTATCCCGTAAGTTTTTACCTGAAGGGCCAACCTTCGAGAACCTGAATAAGATGCTTGAGGTTTCAGAGAACATATTGCAATCGGCCTTCGGTGATTTAGGTACTCAAGATAAAGCCAAGTATTTGGCAAGTTTGTTCATTGATGACTTAGTCGCTGTCATTCATGACGGAGTAGATCCTAACTTTGAAGTGTCGCGTTACGGTGAACGACTAGCCGCGTCAAATCCAAGTTTTGATGATTTGTATGACACCTTACAGGGCGAGATTAGCTTTACAGAAGAACATATTCGTACCTTGATGGATGATTATCTGGAAAAAGAATCTCCGGATGTCATCGGCATTACCGTTCCATTTCCAGGGAATATGCTGGGGGCATTGCAGATCGCAAAATATTGTAAAGAGCGTCACCCTGATATACCCGTGCTTATGGGTGGCGGTTACGTCAATACAGAATTACGCACATTAAAAGACGTTCGCTTGTTTGAATATGTCGACTACATTCTATTAGACGATGGCGAGCAACCTTTGTTGAGTTTGCTTGATTACTTACAAGGCAAAGCGACAGAAGCTGACTTGGTTCGTACCTTCCACCTACATAAAGGCGAACTAAGTTATAGTAATAATAAACAATTAAAAGATATACCTCACAAAGATATTGGTACGCCTTGTTATGACGGCTTGCCTTTAGATAAGTACTTATCTCTTTGTGAAATGCTCAACCCCATGCATCGTATTTGGAGTGATGGACGCTGGAATAAACTCACCATTGCACATGGTTGTTATTGGTCAAAGTGTACGTTTTGCGATATTAGTTTGGATTATATTGGCCGCTACGACGAGGCAGGTGCCGACATTATTGTAGAGCGAATTGAGAAGTTAATAGCAGAAACAGGACAAACAGGATTTCACTTTGTCGATGAAGCCGCACCACCCAAAGTGCTGTTTGCAATGGCAGAAAAATTGATTGAAAAAAACCTCATCATTACATGGTGGGGAAATATTCGTTTTGAAAAAACCTTTACCCCTGAAAAATGCCAGCTACTGGCTGACTCAGGCTGTATTGCTATTAGTGGTGGTCTGGAAGTCGCATCTGACAGACTATTAACCTTAATGCAAAAAGGCGTAAGCATAGAAAAAGTAGCACGCGTCACACGTGGCTTTGCCGATGCTGGTATCTTGGTTCATGCGTATCTAATGTATGGATTCCCGACACAAACAGCAGAAGAAACCGTAGATTCATTAGAGGTAGTTAGGCAGTTAATGCAAAATGGATGTTTCCAATCGGCATATTGGCATCGTTTCTCAGCCACTATTCATAGCCCTGTAGGCTTGAAGCCTGATGAATATAAGATAACCTTACATCCTAATAAAAATATCACCTTTGCCAATAACGATGTCGCCTTTAGTGATCCTCAGAATGTGGATCATGACCTTTTAGGAGAAGGACTAAAGAAGGCGTTGTATAACTATATGCATGGCATAGGTTACGAGCAGCCAATGCAATTTTGGTTTGATGACAAAACTAATCTAGAAGTTGGAGGCACTCGGGTAAAACCAGATTTTATTGCGCAGGCGTTAGCTTAGAAAATCACAACGACTGCGGCTTTTATAGACACCCCCCTACTTTTTACTCGATTATATCTCTCCCTTCGGGTCGGCGTCGCGATGCTCCTTCGTTGTCTCAATGTAGCTCGGCTGGCTGTTTAGAATACCTATAAGCCAGCTGCATATATCGTAAGAGCTATCAAAATCGTTAGTGGGCCAACATTCGTCTTTTCGATCCGTCGGGAATGAAGTTCGTCTATACCGGGCGAAACTTGAGCACCAACATTCTTCATCGCATCATGTAAATAATACGACCTTTAAACGAAAATAATTTCATGTGCTTCGAGTGCTTTCATTATTGAATATCTAATCAGAAAAATACTCTGAGCTCATCCAATTAAAAGTATATATCTATCGAGATGCATCTTTTATTGTAATAGATGCGTTAGTGCTGAGAAGGTTTAATAAGTAATAATTAATATTTATCCTAGTATATAGGGAGGGATTAACTTGTCATCTCCTCTGAAAATACAATCTAATACTTTTAATGTTCAATTAGACTTTATAAGCCTTTATTGAATTACTTCCACGGAGAATGCTATGAAAGCTACAGACTTATTTGTAAAAGCGCTTGAAAATGAAGGAGTTAAAAAAATCTATGGTATTCCAGGAGAAGAAAATTTAGATTTTATTGATTCACTTAAAGATTCGTCTATTCAATTAGTACTCACTCGACATGAGCAAGCTGCTGGGTTTATGGCTGCTACTTATGGTCGTTTAACAGGTAAAACAGGAGTGTGCTTATCGACCTTAGGTCCTGGTGCAACCAATTTTGTCACCGCGGCGGCTTATGCTCAATTAGGCGCAATGCCAATGATCATGCTGGCAGGTCAAAAACCCATTCGTAAAAGTAAACAAGGTCGTTTTCAAATTGTTGATGTAGTTGGTTTGATGAAACCAATCACTAAGTATTCTGAACAAATTGTAGATGCCAATAATGTGCCTTCGATGATACGAGATGCTTTTAGGATTACAATGGAAGAACGCCCAGGTGCTGCCTATCTAGAGCTACCAGAAGATATTGCAGCAGAAGAAACGGATGCTAATATTTTTGAAGTAGTTAATGCTCGTCGTCCAGATGCTGATCAAAAAAGTGTTGATGCTGCGATAAGCATGATAGAAGCCGCTGAACGACCATTGATCTTGATAGGAGCTGGAGCAAATCGTAAGCGTACAGGAAGAGCATTAGCCAAATTAATTGATAAAACAGGGATTTATTTCTTTGATACACAACTAGGCAAAGGCGTTGTTGATGAACGTCATGAAAAATTTATAGGAACGGCTGCTTTATCCAGTAATGATTTTTTACATTGTGCTATTGAGCGTGCAGATTTAATTGTTAATGTAGGTCATGACGTCATTGAGAAGCCTCCATTTTTTATGGAAAAAGACGGTAAAAAAGTGATTCATATTAACTTTTTTGCTGCTCATGTTGATGATGTGTATTTCCCACAATTAAATGTAGTCGGGGATATTTCAAATTCAATTGAACGTATTGCTGATAATGTGTCGATAGATCCTAGTCGTGATTTTAGCTTTTTTGAACGAGTTAAAAGTGAGGTTGAAAACCGTTTAACCAAGTACTTTGAAGATGATCGTTTTCCTATGTTACCTCAGCGACTGGTGAATATCTTACGTCAAAACCTTGATGATGAAGATATAGTTACTTTAGATAATGGAGTGTATAAAATTTGGTTTACACGCAATTACAAATGTCATTCACCTAACACTCTGTTAGTCGATAATGCGCTTGCCACTATGGGTGCTGGTTTACCTTCAGCTATGGCAGCTAAAGAACTTTATCCTAATAGAAAAGTAGTTTCTGTCAACGGAGACGGCGGATTCATGATGAATTCTCAAGAAATGGAAACTGCCATAAGAATGAAACTAGATCTGGTCATCATCATTCTGAATGACAGCGCATACGGGATGATTAAATGGAAACAAGAAGGTGAAGGTTTCGAAGATTATGGTCTGGATTTTGACAACCCAGATTTCGTGAAATATGCCGAGAGTTTTGGTGCTGTTGGGTATCGACCGAGCAACCATGATGAGTTTGAAGTTATGCTTGATACTGCTTTAAATTCTAAAGGAGTTCACCTCATTGATTTACCCGTGGATTACTCCATGAATCATTCAATTCTCAATGTGCTTTTAAAAGAAAGCGCTTGTATCATTTAAAAGGAGTCCACCATGTCTAATATTACAATTACTAATCCTTTTGATGGTTCTAAGATTACTGATATCCCTAAGCAAACAGGTACTGATGTAGAACAGGCCTTAGCTCAAGCATCTCAAACGTTTAAAGACCGTGACAATTGGTTACCTGCTTATAAGCGCATAGAAATTCTAGAGAAAACAGCAGAGTTAATGTCGAATGAAATCGAAGAATTAACCTTATTAGCAGCTAGTGAAGGTGGTAAACCTTACTCAGATTCTAAAGTAGAAGTATTACGCGCTATTCAAGGCGTAAAATTGGCCATTGAGCACATCGCACAAATTAAGGGTGAGCAAATACCGATGGGCTTAACAGAAGGCTCTGCGAACCGATTGGCTTTTACAAAACGTGAACCTATTGGAGTCGTCTCATCAATTAGCGCGTTTAATCATCCTTTGAATTTAATTGTTCACCAAACAATACCCGCTATTGCTGTTGGTTGTCCCGTAATAATTAAACCCTCTGATCGCACTCCATTGTCTTGTTTACGCTTTGTCGAAATACTCCACGAAGCAGGTCTTCCAAAGCAATGGTGTCAAGCTATTGTGTGTGACAATAACGATGCAGAGAAACTGGTAACAGACGCTCGAGTTAACTTTTTCTCTTTCATCGGTTCGGCTAAAGTAGGCTGGATGTTGCGCTCAAAACTTGCTCCAGGGACAAGGTGCGCCTTAGAACACGGAGGAGCAGCTCCAGTGATTATTGATGCATCGGCTGATATGGAAATGGCAATGAGTAGTGTACTGAAAGGTGGTTTTTACCATGCCGGTCAAGTATGTGTATCTGTACAACGTGTTTATGCGCACGAGAGTATTTGTGAGAGCTTTGCTAACTCACTTGCTAGTAATGCAGATGAACTGATAGTAGGAAATCAATTAGATAGCAAAACAGAAGTTGGCCCATTAATCACAACAGGTGAAGTCGACCGTGTGGCTGAATGGGTAGAAGAAGCCGTTGCAAAAGGCGGAAAAATATTAAGCGGTGGTAGGCGAATATCCGAGACCTGTTATGCCCCTACCGTAATTTTAGATCCTCCCGCTGATTGCAAAGTATCACAACTCGAGATATTTGGACCCGTCGTATGTGTCTATTCTTATAGTGATGTTAATGATGCCATAGCAAGAGCTAACTCCTTAGATGTTGCTTTCCAAGCTGCTATATACACGCAAGGACTAGACGTCGCCTTAGAGGTTAGTGACAAACTAAATGCTACCGCCGTTATGGTGAATGACCATACTGCCTTCAGAGTAGACTGGATGCCGTTTGGCGGACGTAATTCTTCTGGCATTGGTATGGGAGGAATACAATATACGATGCATGAAATGACCCAAGATAAAATGTTGGTGATTAAGAGCAATGTGCTTTGAGTAATGAGTAAAGTACCGAGCTACCGAGTTAATGCGTGACCTAATAATACCTAAACAATGAAGTTTGTAGCTTGCTATAAACTTCATTGTTGGCATTGATACAGGTAATTACTCGACTATGGAATCACACAAGGTACGCTTTGTTTTACCTTAAAGCAGCACAGGCAGACCGTTTCGAAAACTATATGACCACGGAAGAAACGCCAAAAATATTCATGCTGTTTCCAACGTTTTCTTCGCTAAGCTTCAGCTGACTGTTTAGATGACACCCCCCTACTTTTACGAGATTTTTATTCATTTACAATCCCACTCTTCCAATGGCGGCAAAGGTATAGAGATAGCGTACAGCATTACGCTGGTAACAACTTCTGCATTATCATCTCAATCACATCTTTATTTTTAAGCATACGATTGTGTCCTAATTTTTCCGTGGTAAATAATTTGGACCCTGCCCAGGATTTCAACAGTTCGTTTGCTTGCTCATAGGGGACAATTCGATCATTGCGGTCATGGATTATTAAACCATTCATATTAAACTGCTTCGCTACATTGGTAAGTGACTCAGTTTCATAGGGAGTTTTGAGAATGTCTTCTACAGAGTTTATTAACTCCTTTTTGATTTTTTCTGATGCGCCAATGGTGTTACAAAAACTATCAAAAATGAAATCCATAGAGGTTGGTGCGCCTATAGAAATGAAGTGCTTAGGTTTTATACCTGATTTGATGGCATGACCTGCGCACACTGAGCCAAATGAGTGACTGACGATCGCCAACAGATCATTTTCCTGGGCTGTCAGTAATTGTATGATTTCGCTTACTTCGATTATGTTGGTTTTTTTTCCAGGAGAAAAACCATGTGCAGGCAAATCAAATAAAACAACCCTCAGGCCTTGTTCTAACAGCTGTTTTGCGATGGCTGACATACTGAATGCCGAACCTTCCCAACCGTGTACCAGCAGCACTGTTGGTCCTGTTCCTGCAGTATAAACTCTACATTTGCTGGTACTTCCATCTGTTTTCAGATATTCACACCAGTGTTGTTGTAAATCAGGTATTTCTGGAAGTTTCTGTTTTGATGCTCTCGGTGAAAAAAATAGTTTTATCGCTAATTTATTAGCCAGCGCAGGAGAGGTTTTTTCAAGTACTGCAGTAATTGTACGAATCACTTTCAACATATTAATTTTCATGATTTTGCTCCTTTGTGTTTTACATAAAAGACCGTTCGGTCTTATTTTATTGAAAAAAAAGTTTTAAATATTAATACCTGAGTTGACTAGCTCTTACTCAGATAAAGTTTGTTTTCTAAATATGAATAGAGGCAATTAATCATCGCCTCGATGGCCTTTCCATCGGTAAAGGCTTTGGTTAACAACAGTGCTCCCTCAATACCTGAAAAGATAGTTAAAGAAACAGTGCGAGGTTCGATATCTGTGCGGAACTCTCCCTGTTTTTGACCTCGAATAATAATAAACTCCAACATTTTTAGTAAGCGTTGGGTTTTTTGGCGCGCCAGAGAAATCAGTTTAGGATTGGTACCATCCGCATCAACTATCGTATTAAGCACAGGACAACCACCCTCGATAACCGGATTCATCGCGTATTGCCGATAGAATTCCAGTATCGCAATAAGACGGTCTTTATCGGTATCCATTGGAGCAATAACCCCAGTCAACTTGGTTTCAAGCAAAGCCATTGAATATTTAAACGCTTCTAAAGCAATTTCATCTTTATTCGAAAAGTGATTATAAATTCCACCTTTTTTCAGACCAGTCGCCGCCATAATGTCAGAAAGGGAACAACCTGCATAACCTCTGATATTAAAAAGATCCGCAGATTTTTCAATTATCATCTCTTTTGTAGATTGACCTTTACTCATATAAATTACATTTAAGACCGATTGGTCTTATTACTATAGACTGCTTTCTAAGAGATTGCAATTTGATTGTTTAATTAGTCTTAATGGGGTTAAAGACACCCCCCTACTTTTTTAGTGAACCTAACGTTTATATTTAAAGGTTTAATTCAATTATACAAAGCTCGACTATTTTCATTTTTGGGTTGGCAAAGAATGAGTCAATATTATTGGGCTTTTTTATCGATCAAATTATGGGTGTCCGATTACCATTCCATAGTTTGACTAATATCAATAATATGAGAAACTTAAGTCGTTATAGTGAAAGCATGAAGCTAACTCAATTTAATTGATAAAACGTAAGGAGTAAATGATGCCAGTAGTATTCAAAACCGCAACTAGCCACCGGGTTGTTTTGTTAAATAGGGATGCCAATATGATGCTTAAAACTTTTAATACTAGCGGAAATATTCCAGGTGCCTTATACCCCGAAGCTATCCCAGATGCACTCGAAAGTTTGAAAACTCGAATTAAACTTGAAAGTAGAGAAGAAAATTTAACTCAGAACAAAGACAGTGATCATGTAGATATAAACACAAGAGCATTTCCATTAATAGGACTGATGCAAAGTGCTATTGAGAACAACGAAACACTAATGTGGAACCAGGACTAACCAAGAATTATTGGTCACCCATAATAATTTCTGTTTAGTATTTTAGTTATATGGCTGTCCCAATTAGTATTTTAATGGGTACTGACCTCTTTAAATATACTATTTGGCTGTTTAAATGACACCCCCCTACTTTTTGCCTCTTTAAGCAGCAAACATTTAAAAATAGATTTAAACTTCTTGTGCTCGACTAAAGCTATGAATAATTTCCTGTTCAACTTTATCTATCAATATTGATGTATTAGCAGGAGCACGAGCTAAGACTATGGTTAGTTCTGGTAACATCGGGAAATTATCCTGTTGACCTAATATTCTAAATTCATTGGACACACTAGATTCTGCCAAAACTGTGACGCCTATGCCTGCTCTAACATAGGCTAATAAGCCTCCTAAACTTTGACTAGAATAAGCAATTCGATGAGTCCGATCAATATTGTCTAAAGCATCTATTGCCCAATGCTGTAACATGCATTGGCTACCAAACATCGCTAGCGGCAACGGGTTTTGTTCGTGAGCAATGCTATTTTTTGATGTTACCCACACAGCTGACTCACGTCGTAGTTGTATTTCTCTAGATGCTACCGATTGGATTTTGCTAGTCATTATGGCTAAATCTAATTCATTTTTCTCCAACATTTCTCGTAAAACTTCACTGCCAAGACAGACCACATTAACTTCAACAAAAGGATATTCTAAATAGAACTCTTTCAGAAATATTGGAAGAAACGTTTCAATATAATCATCAGGAATACCTAAAGTTACTTTACCGTTGTATTCCGTTTGTTGTAATGCTGAAAGTGCCTCAGCATGCATTTTTAAAATACGCCTTGCATAGCGTTGCAATGTCTCTCCATGTACCGTCAAACGTACATTTCGGCCATCACGTTTGAACATAGTACTGCCTGTTACCGCTTCCAAACGCTTCATTTGCATACTGACTGCAGATTGTGTTCTGTTCACTACATTAGCAGCATTGGTAAAGCTACCTGTGTCAACAATCGCTATAAAAGTACGTAGAAGTTCACTGTCTAATTCGAGGCTCATAATAACCATACATGAATAATATTGATGATTACCATATCATATATTCGTTTGATTAATAGTTTAATAAATCTATTATTAACACACTATTAAATAAACAGGAGAACAAAAATGTACAATCAAATCGAAAATATTCAAGAAGATTCTTTTACGCATTCCGTGAAACTATTTATCTTAGGCATGGCTGTTGCATTCAGTATATCTATTTTTATTAGCGCCAATCATGTGCCAAATTCACTATCGGAAACTAGCTCTATTGACTGTAACAACCAAGCCAGTCTTGTAGAAGCACAAGATAGATCAAGAAACGGTATCGCTAATGGTTGCCCTAATGTTTTCAAAAACCATTTAGAATAAATTGAAGCTAAATAATCATAGGAACCCTTATCACTAAGGGTTCCTATCTAAATCCTCTCCTTCAAGCAAATCAGAAATCACATTTAACTAACTCTATAAACTTATCAACGTCTTCTTTATATTCGTTTGGAATATAACCGTTTTCACAGTTAGCATGTAGATGCCCTCGATAAACCATGCCAAGATACTCAAATGTATCTTTGAATGAATTTAAAAACGACCTATCGGCTTCATTACTGATTGAAGTACACACAACAAAAGCATTTTTTGTTCTTAACTCGCGACCTATACTTTGTAAATCATCTAAGTCTAAAAAATCAGAAGTTCTATCAATGAAAACTTTCATTTGTGCACTAGCGGCATACCAATAAACAGGAGTTACAAAAATGATATTTTTATACTTTAAGAGATGCTTTACTAATGGTAAAAAATCATCATTGATATTTTTATGCTCATAATCAAAAGGAGTTATATTTTTTTTAGTAAGATCAATAACATCAATGTTTAACTCACTAGCAATCCAATCTACTAATTTGCCTGTATTCCCATTTCTTCTCGCACTTGCAAAAACAGCAATTGTTTCATTCATTATTGACTCCTTATCAAATTAATTTTCAATGGAGTTATTTTAATATCTGAAGTTAGCTTTAGATCAAGGTTTTATTTACACTATCTTTCTAAAAAGCTAATTGACACCGACTACCCCATAAACATGAAAAAGGTGGGGGGTGTCTTTTTCACCCCCTACTTTTTGCCCTCTTTTGTATGGTAATTAGGGCAATTGCCTTCAAACAATTCTTTTTTCTCGTTAATCTCCTTCGATATATGTCTGCGGAAAGCGAGTACTCGTGCGGTATGTTTTAAGTCCACATGGAATAATACCCAAAGCCCTAAATTATGCTCTGGATCAGGATCGCTGTATCGTTTCAGCAAAGGATCAGCATCGCCCATAAAGCAAGGCAGAAAAGATATGCCTAATCCTTCCCTAATAGCGGAAAGTGTTAACAAAGTGTCATCGCTATTGAAATGATGAATATGTTCTTCACAGTGTTGTTTAGTCCAGGATTTATGAAAGTTGCAACAATCAACACCTATCCATTTTGGTTCCTCGCTTCGTTTAGCAAGGTCCTCGAGAAGTGAACGACCGCCATAAATTGCTGATGCAACAGTAACCATGCTTTTCCCTATGAGGGTATCAGTGGGCGAGTTGGTAAGGCGGATTGCGATATCAGCTTCGCGTTGCGATAAACTAAGGTCACTATTTGAAACCATGATGTGTAAATCAATCAGTGGGTAAGCTTTGCTAAAACTGGCAAAAATCGGCATTAACACGGAAGATGCCATATTGTTAATCGCGGCAATTCTCAATGAACCGACGAGATTAGCGTCTTTACCTAGTAGTGTGGTATCTACGCCGAGTACCTGAGTTTCTATATCGATAGCAGTTTCCATCAGGTTTTTACCTGCCACAGTGAGTTCATAACCGCTGGGTTTACGTTCCAATAAGCGAGCGCCCAGTTTTTCTTCTAAGTGTCGAATGCGTCTGGAAACAGTAGAATGCTGCACGCCTAGCAGTTTCGCACCACCCGATATTGAGCCCTTTCGGCCCACTGCTAAAAAAATTCTTAGGTCGTCCCAGTTCATCAGCAAATCCTTTGTTGTGCATTTTTGCACATTTCGTTTCACTTTTTGGCTAATGCTTTAAAAAGCTCTGGCATCTACTCTGTAAGTATAGCTTTAAAAAAAGCGACTATCACAGGAGAGAATCATGACTAAGAACCCACAAGAATTTGATGCAAACAAATATAAGAAAACCACACGGGAACAGTGGAATAGTGCTGCAGAGGCATGGCACCGTTGGAATCCGCTATTATCCAGATGGCTTGGACCGGCAACTGAAACCATGTTGGATCTTTGTGATGTCAGCGTCGGTAGTCGTGTACTGGATGTTGCTGCGGGAGCAGGCGAGCAGACAGTAACCACAGCCAAACGTGTGGGTGAAGCTGGGCATGTACTGGCTACGGATATTTCACCCGAAATTCTTAAGTACGTTGATATCGCTACGAAACTTGCCGGCGTTAATAATATTGTCGATACCGCAGTAATGGATGGTGAAGAACTTGACTTGCTTGAAGCAGATCCTTTCGATGCCGTTATCTCCCGCGTTGGTCTGATCTATTTCCCCGATCAGCAAAAAGCTTTAGCTGGAATGAAGCATCAACTACGTGATGGTGGAAAGCTTGGGGCAATGGTCTATTCAACGGCCGAGACGAACCCTTTTTTTTCCATCCCAGTGTCCATCATTCGACGTCGTGCAATGCTTCCACCACCGTTACCCGGACAGCCAGGCCCTTTCAGTTTAGGAGGTAAAGGTGTTCTTGAAAAAACATTTTCAGATGCCGGTTTCAGAGACATTCAAGTTGAAACCATCAGTGCGCCAGTTCGGGTTGCATCAGCTGCTGAATGCTTGCAGTTTGAACAAGAATCTTTCGGCGCACTTCATCAAATGCTCGATGGTTTATCAAATACCGAACAAGATGAAGCCTGGTGTGAAATCGAAGAAGCGCTTGAGCAGTTTGAAAGCAACGGTCAGTTTGAGGGCCCTTGTGAAATGCTGGTAGCAATCGGTTCGAAATAATCTACATAAATTCTTTGCTTGTTTGCAAGGACCAATAGAAGGAGATAGAGATGAATAAAATAGCGATTGTTCAAACTTCGCCCGTTTTTCTGGATAAGCACAAAACCATTGAATTAGCCGTTGCCAAGGTTATAGAAGCCGCAAGTAATGGTGCAGAGCTTGTGGTATTCACTGAAGCATTTATACCGGGTTATCCTACTTGGATCTGGCGTCTCAGGCCAGGAGGTGACTGGAACCTGTCCGAGGAATTGCATCAGCGATTATTGACGAATGCAGTCAAAATGGAATCTGAAGATTTGGAACCACTCTATGAGGTGGCTCGCAAGCATCATGTCACTATCGTCTGTGGCATAGAAGAAAGGGACAGCAAACTGAGCCAATCAACGCTTTACAACACCGCACTGATTATTGGAACGGACGGTACAGTATTGAACAGGCATCGTAAATTAATGCCAACCAATCCAGAACGTATGGTGTGGGGATTTGGTGATGCATCTGGTTTGAAAGTTGTTGATACGCCTGTTGGTCGTGTTGGCACCTTATTATGCTGGGAAAACTTCATGCCATTAGCGAGATATGCTTTATATGCCCAAGGCGTAGAAGTCTATATCGCGCCGACTTACGATAGCGGTGATGGCTGGATTGGCACCTTGCAACATATTGCACGTGAAGGCTGCTGCTGGGTTGTGGGATGTGGAAATCTCATGAAAGGAGGTGATATTCCAGCTGACTTCCCTGAAAAATCCAGCTTATATCCTGATAGTGATGAGTGGGTGAACCCAGGTGATTCGATTGTCATTGCACCTGGCGGTGAAGTTGTCGCCGGGCCGATGAGGAAAGAATCCGGTATTCTGTATTGTGATATTGATCGGGATAAAGTGGGAATAGCCAAAAGAGCGCTTGATGTAACCGGGCATTATTCACGACCCGATATTTTTAAACTTCACGTGAATACCAAGACCCAAACACCTGTGGAATTTGAAGATTAACGAGGAGAATCAATCATGAATAAAATAACTAACTATCAAGGCGGCTGTTTTTGTGGAGCTGTCAAATTTACCTTGAAAGGTGATCCGGAGGCAATGGCATATTGTCATTGCGATTCATGTCGACATTGGTCGGCAGGGCCTGTTAGTGCCTTTACCTTATGGAAACCAAATGCCGTTAATATCATTCAAGGCAAAGATAACATATCAGCGTTTGATAAAAACCCTGGATCAAACAACGAAACCGTAGTGAGTAAACGCAAGTGGTGTAAAGCCTGTGGAGGCCATATTTATACAGAGCACCCAACGATGGGGCTCATTGACGTGCCAGCTGTTGTTATTGAGGATTTTACCTTCAAGCCAGGATTTCATGTGCACTATCAGGAAACAGTACTCCCATTGAAAGATGCTTTACCCAAGTTTAAGGATTTGCCGAAGGAAGCTGGAGGCTCAGGAGAGGAAATAGAGGCGTAACTGAGAGGTGGCCACGATGGAAATATGCCAGTTTGACAGGCATATTTCCAATGAACTAGTACAGGAGAATAGTCAATGAGGCATTCACAATTAACGAGACGCCAGTTCAACAGATGGCTCTTGGCCAGTGCATTAACTTCTAGCACCAAGGTTTATGCTCAAACAGAACCATTAAAAGATGTATCACCCCTTAATTTGTTAGTTGCAGCGATTCAAATGGTACCGAAGTTAGGCGATGTGCAATCAAACCTGAAACAAGCAGAGCAACTCATTAGAGAAGCTCAAAAGGAAGGTGCACAATGGATCATTCTTCCAGAAATGTTTACCTCCGCTGTCGCCTTTCATGAAGATATGCTCAAAGCAATTCAACCCGTTGATGGCCCACCTTTACAATTGTTAAAAAGACTTTCAAAAGAAGGAAATACTGTTATAGGCGGGTCGTTTCTAGCCAGAAATGATAAGGGTGTATTTAATACCTTTGTCCTTGTTTTTCCTGATGGGAACGTTGTACAACATGATAAAGATTCACCAACCTATTGGGAAAATTGTTACTACAAGAGTGGCAATGATAACGGTGTATTGTCGACACCGATTGGCAATGTCGGTTCTGTGCTGTGTTGGGAGTTGATACGCTCGAGAACCGCGCAACGATTATTGAATAAAGTCAAAATGGTTGTAAGTGGTTCGTGCTGGTGGACGCTACCTGAAGAGACTGACTCTAATAACCCTCGTTGGGCAACAAACCTGAAGATGCTTCAAGATGCGCCACCAAGGATAGCTCGTTTGCTTGGAGTACCCGTAATACATGGCTCACACGCAGGTGACTTTAAGGGGTTTTTTAGTCCGGAGATAGCAGATGTTCCCTATAACTCATCCTATCTCGGAGAAGCAATGATTGTGGATGCACAAGGTCAAGTTTTAGCGAAAAGGTCTAAAAACCAAGGAGAAGGCGTAGTAATCGCTGAAGTCCAAATATCAGATAAAGCAGTCCCAACTGAAACTATTCCAGAGACGTTTTGGATACCCAAAGAAATGCCAGAAGACTGGAAAGAATCATGGGAACGATGGTTTGCAAGTGGCGCAGATTACTATGACTTGGTAACAGAACCATTTTTGCAAGAAGGTATCATCAATGAATACGAGCCACCTTATTTTAGGTGACTTATTGTCGAATAATTATGAAAATATTTAAATGACACCCCCCTAGTTTTTGACTGTTTAAATTTTCATTTTTCCTGTTTAGCTAAAAAATAAATATGCAAATCGCGGGTACAAAACAGCCCGAATATTATCGGGCTTTTAAATCTATAAAATAATGAATACTCTAATTATTTATTATGTCGCACAATATTTGTTTTACGACTAAGTCATTTGTTTCTTTGTAATGACAACGGTGCGTCCATCTCTCTCAAACACCCATACGAACAAGTTCCACCACCGTCGTGTATTGCCGGACAGGAAATCAGTTTTCGACAGGGACTGTACCAAGTACCCGAATCTGTAAATTCAATCGTAACATCGCGCTGTTTATCTTTGCAGTAAACGGTGCTGCTTTTAATTTTATCAGTCATTGCTTAACCTCAATGTTGGTTGATTTATCTCCAAGTATTACACTTTCATCTTTCAAACAAATTGATCTAAATCAATTTGGAGCTAAATAATCTACCAAAATCTCTTGGACACCCATAGTCATCTCGGTCTTCGGTTAGGCGTCGAGATACCTCTTCGTTACTTATGAAGTTCGTCCTTGTACTTCATAAGCAACGCGCAAGACTCCATAAACATAAATGAAGGTTATGTATCTGATTCACATCCCCCACCTTTTAGGCTGTTTAGATGACACCCCCTTACTTTTAGACACTTTCTATCCATTCAAAATCCGTTCCCTCTCCTTCTCAGGATCAGCCAAAGGAATCGAATCCAGTAGTTTCTTTGTATAATCATGTTGTGGATTTTGATACACATCCTCTGCATTGCCGCTTTCTACAATCTCGCCGTTGTACAACACTAAAATTCGATCGCTGACTTGGCGTACGATATTTAAGTCATGCGAGATAAAGATCATGCTCATTTGTGTCTGTTCTTTTAAATCTAGTAATAGATTAATAATCTGCGCTTGGATGGATACATCTAAAGCGCTGACAGGCTCGTCACAGATGAGTAATTGCGGATTAACAATCATAGCCCTAGCGATGCCGATTCTTTGGCACTGGCCGCCTGAGAACTCGTGTGGATAACGATTTAAATGCGCTTGTTGTAAACCAATGGAATCCATCACCTGATTTAACTTTTCTTGAATCTGTTTTTTATTGAGTTTTTCGCCCAGAACTGATGCTAGATTATGTAATGGTTCTGCGATGATTTGTGCGACAGTCATTCTTGGATTTAAAGCATCCAGCGGATCTTGAAATATCAATTGAATGTCTTTGCGCATTTGCTGTTGTTGTAGTTTGTTTAAACCGGACAAATCCTGTCCATTAAACTCAATCGTTCCGCTACTAGGCTTTTGTAATTGAAGAATGCTTCTCGCTACTGTGGATTTACCACAGCCTGATTCACCCACTACACCAAGTATTTCGTTCTTCGCTAATGTAAATGACACATCTTTAACGGCATGTAATTCTTGGTTCTTGCCCTGTTTGATTCCCTTATTGAATATTACGTTTAAGGAAGAACATGTTAAAAGTGGGGGGGTGTCATTATTGTTTATCTTTTCAACCATTCTCAGACACCTCTAAAAAGCAACGATATTGATGACCGTCTTCAGAAGTTTTCAATGGCGGCTGACCTTCTAAACAATTATCCATTACTTGAGTGCAACGTGGGTTAAATGCACAACCTTGTGGTAGATTTAATGGATCTGGTGGTGAGCCATCAATCGCTTGCATTCGACTTGATTGTTTCTTGTCTTGTGAAGAGTGTTGTGGAGTGGCTTGGAGTAAAGCTTGAGTATATGGATGCTTAGGATGTTTGAAGATTTCATCGACCGTCCCCATTTCCACAATGCGTCCCGCATACATCACGGCAATACGATCACACAGCCCTGCCACCAAAGGTAAGTCATGTGTAATCAATACGATACTGGTGTTTTCTCGAGTATGTATATCTTTTAATAATCTAATGATTTCAGTTTGAATAGTGACATCTAAAGCGGTAGTTGGCTCATCTGCGATGATCAATTTGGGCTTACATAATAAGGCCATCGCAATCACGACGCGTTGACGCATACCGCCTGAAAGCTCATGCGGATAGCTGTCAAAACGTTGCTCCGCATCTTTGATTTGAACGCGTTCTAATATTTTAATCGCGAGTGCTTTGATTGCTTTTTTATCTAAACGGTTTTGAGGATCTTGATGCGCGGCGAGCACCTCAGTGAGTTGTTTTCCGATACGCAAATAAGGATTTAACGCAGTCATCGGATCTTGAAAAATCATGCCGATTTCTTTGCCGCGAATTTTGTTTAACTGTTTGGTATTTAACTTTAGTAACGGTTGATCTAAGAAGTTAATGTCGCCAGAAACGCTCGCGTTTTTAGGCAATAAGCCCATCACTGCGTTAAACAATTGGCTTTTCCCAGAGCCCGATTCACCCACAATCGCCAGCGTTTCACCTTGTTTAATATCGAGTGAAACTGAGTTCACAGCTCTTAAAAACTGTACGTCTTTACTGTTATTATTTACTGTAAATTCAACGCTTAAATTATTGATAGATAACATAAACTATCTATCCTTTGGATCTAAAGCATCGCGCAATCCATCGCCGATGAAATTCAAACAGAACAAGGTGACAGCAAGGAAGCCTGCTGGAAATAACAACATCCACGGCGATGATTCCATTTGTGCTGCGCCCTCTGCAATTAACACGCCCCAACTTGTCATTGG
>JBALXO010000039.1:0-30689 GCA_036960615.1 Cocleimonas sp.
ATCACATCTTTACTCATCCTATTTCTCCTTGCTCATTAATTTCGCGACACATAACAGTAAGTTTTAAGGGAATGCTTCCCATAAAACATTATTAGCAGGAATCCCGATAGTTTTTTATTATATTCATAAAAAACTCTTAACTTACTGTTTTTATTTAAAATATTTATGTTGCATATAATAAAAGTAGGATCAGTTCCTACTTAATATTAACTTGTGTGTAATATTATTGTTTAGGATAGGGTTTGTTTATGACAAAGTCACCTTTTTTGACTGAAATCAGTGATTTTATGATGGCGCGGCGTTATAGCAAACGTACCGTAAAGACCTATCTTACTTGGATTCGTGCTTATATTAATTTTAATCAAAAACAACATCCTTCTAATTTAGGTTCTTCTGATGTTGAACGTTTTTTGACGCATCTTGCGGTTAATAGGGGTGTT
Organism: Cocleimonas sp.; assembly: GCA_036960615.1. GTDB lineage: Bacteria > Pseudomonadota > Gammaproteobacteria > Thiotrichales > Thiotrichaceae > Cocleimonas. The sequence goes on from JBALXO010000039.1 coordinate 441, forward strand.
TCTGCTAGTACGCAGTCGATTGCTTTAAATTCCTTAGCTTTTCTTTACAATAAGTTTCTTGAGCTTCCTCTTTCTGATATGAGCGCGTTTAGGCGTTCGAACAAACAGGCAAAGTTACCAACTGTATTAACTCAAGATGAGATGGCTTTATTACTTAATGCAGTACCTCAACAGTATCAGTTATTGCTTGGTTTACTTTATGGTTCTGGTTTACGCAGGATGGAGTTGGTACGTTTGCGAGTTAATGATATTGATACGAGTATGAAGCAAATACGTATTTGGAACGGTAAAGGATTTAAACATCGATTGACTACCTTGGCCGTTGAATTGATTCCATCGATTGAAATACAAAAGAGTCGAGTCGATCTTATTTTAAAAGAGGATTTACAGAACGCTAGTTATGCGGGTGTTTGGATGCCTGATGCATTGGCTCGTAAGTATAAGGGAGCAAATAAAGCGTTGGGTTGGCAGTATCTTTTTCCTTCAGTGAAACTAAGTATTGATCCTGAATCAAGTTTAATTCGCCGTCATCATATCGATGAATCTATTCTAAATAAGATCATTAAACAGGCAGGTAAAACGGCTGGTATTCAGAAAAATATAAGTTCTCACACCTTGCGTCATTCGTTCGCCACTCACCTTTTACAAAATGGTGTTGATATCAGAACAGTACAATCACAATTAGGCCATGCAGATGTTAAAACTACTGAAATTTACACGCATATTTTGAAGCAGGGTGCAGATGGTGTTAAAAGTCCGTTGAGTCAAATTTTAGGTAAAGATTGATTGCTTGTATTCTCTAAGATTTTGTTCAATAGAAAACCATTAAAAAGTAGGGGGGTGTCTTTTATAAGCTTTTAAACAGCAACTTTGCCTGCAATCAGTAATTTATAGCTATTTATTTAAATCCTTAAAAGAGATATAAATGAGTTTCAATCTAGCTATTTTTATACAACAATCATCAGCTTGAGAAATTACGGTTCAAGCTCTGAAAGATAAAAGGTAAATAAGTTAAAAAAACAATTTATGCATAGTAATAATAAAGATAACCTTAAGTATTGTTGATATGTGTAGTCCAAAGGATAATTTAAATGAAAACAAGTGAGCAACAATACCTAGACCTTTTAAAGGATGTCATGGAAAACGGCACTGAAAAAGGCGATCGTACTGGTACAGGAACACGCTCTGTTTTTGGACGGATGTTAAGATTTGATTTAAGTGAAGGCTTTCCTTTATTTACGACAAAAAAAGTACATTTTCCTTCAATTTTCCACGAATGGAATTGGTTCGTATCTGGTAGTACTAACATAAACGATTTAAAGGCTACTATCTGGGATGCTTGGGCTACTGAGGCAGGTGAACTGGGGCCTGTTTATGGAAAGCAGTGGACGGCATGGCCTACAAAAGACGGTGGAACTATCAATCAAATTGATTACGTTGTAAATGCGCTTAAAAGTAACCCTAATAGCCGCAGAATTCTATTTCATGGATGGAATGTAGAATACTTGCCAGATGAAGGAATAAGTCCACAGGAAAATGCTAAAAACGGCAAAATGGCATTACCACCATGTCATCTACTTTATCAATTTTATGTAGCTGACAATAAGCTCTCATTAATGCTCACTATTCGTTCAAATGACCTTTTTTTGGGTAATCCATTTAATATCGCTCAAGCAGCACTTTGGGTTCATGTTCTAGCGCAACAATGTGGCTTTGAGATTGGTGATTTAATTATATCCATCGGAGATGCTCATGTTTATTCTACGCACTTCGAACAGGTTAATACTCAATTAAGTCGTGATCCAAGACCTTTGCCTAAGCTAGTCATTAACCGTAAGCCTGAAAATATTTATGATTATAAATTTGAAGATTTTGATCTTGTTGGTTACGACCCACACCCAGGTATTAAAGGCTCTGTGGCCGTATAAGTGTCATTAGGATTTATAATTATTACATATTATTTTAGCTGTTAATAATTAAAATCTATAATTTCATCAACAAAAAAGCCCGATAATATTCGGGCTTTTTTGCACCTGAGATTTCTATTTTTTGCCAAATTAAACAATTAAAAAGTGAGCAGAGGGGTAGTGTCTTCATACTTTATTTGTTACCTAAATTAATTAGAATTCCTGAGGGAGCACTGGACAAATTTATGTAGTTTCTACAGTTAATTTCGTATTACAACGAATAGATTGTTAAGGATGTTTAAAGTCATACAAAATGTGAGATGTCAGTAAATAAATGGAATTAGATGAATACTCTTTGACTTAGATCTATAAATTTATAGTCTATTTTGGGTAAGGTATTGTTATTGAATAATACTTGTATAGGAGTTTCAAATGACCAATAAAATAAAAATGTGGTTTGATGAGTTGGGTCATCTTGATCATTTGAATAAGAAAGATACGATTCTCCAGAAAGCATTCGCCGTTGTTATTTACCATGTTATAAAAAGTGATGATATTGAAACATCTATAGAAAAGGCTAAGTTTTCAAGTTTTTTCAAAAACGACTTTGACCTTGATGAAAAACAAATAGATCAATTACATGAGGAAGCGTCAAAATTTGATGATGACTTCGAAACTTATCTAGCCGTTTTAATAGAAAAGATATCAGAGTATCCAGAAGTAGAATTGAAGCTGATGCAAACTCTTAATTCGATTGTTTCGTCACAAAAATTTAATGTCGACGAATATGGAGTATTTGAAGATATTAAAAAGGCTTTATACGGGTAGAGAACCTGAACAGGCAACCAATAAAAAAACATTTAAAGAAATCAAATTAATCAATAGAGGTAAAGAATATGTCTAAAATATGGGTTGTAGTTGCCGATGAGGCAAAAGCCAGAATTTTATCTACCAGTAAATCAACTGAACCGTTAGTTGAAATTCAATCATTTTCATCACCTGAAGCTCATGATCGGGAGCAGGATCTGGTTAGCGATAAACCAGGAAAGGGCAGTAACGGCTCTGGAGAAGGGAAGCATGCTATGGATGAAAAACACACACATAAAGAACAATACGCACTCCACTTTGCCAAAGAGCTTGGTAATTTACTGGAAAAAAATCAGCAGTCTAAAACCTATGTGAAATTAATTATTGTGGCCGCGCCTCGTTTCCTTGGTTTACTACGCAAAGAACTAAGTAAAGGTGTGAATGAGTTGGTTTCATTGGAAATTGATAAGGACTTGACCATGATGGAGCCTCAGGCTATTCGTGAACATCTACCTCAATATCTATAAGAGGTAGAAAGATGATCAAGAAAACGATAAGCAATTAATGACGCAAAGAGTGGGGTTTTCATTCAATTAATCTAAAAATTTTGTGCACTTACTTTTCTTTAAAGCTTTTCTTACGAGGAATAATATACTAATCAAATAAAACTTAATTTACACTATTTGAGAATTGAAGAAAGGGGAAGTCATGATTGCGTTACAACCGAGGGAATTAGTAACACCAAGGCCCTCTATGACACTTTCGATTCCAGATGGAATGTCACGGGTAGAGTTTTTTAATAGCGCTGCAAACCTTAAAAATCTTGCAGAAGAAAATGGTCTTTTCAGAACGCCAGAAGATCTACTCATGTATCGCAAGTTAATCGGCCATAGCACCGAGTTTGATACTTCAATTATTCTTGATACCTCTCGACGAATTCTTGACCCTCTTGGGCGTCCTGTGCGACGTGATCAAATGAGTCGTCAACAAAAGAAAGTCTGGGCAAAGATGACCACCATACTATTCGAATATATGCTTGAAAAATATCCTGACCCAGAAAAGCATTTAATTCTTTGTGGCGAAGCAAGTCTAGATTCAACTTGGCCATTGAATAAGCCGGGCGTACCTAGCATTAGAATGATTCACAATCATTTTATGGTATTTCCAATTGTCGATATAAAAAACGCTAAATTAGCTGACTCAAATAATCCCAATTTAACTGATAGTGGCCACAATACGCTTTTTCTGAGACATTTAAGCGATGTATATCATGAATTTCTCGAAATTCTTGATTTACAATTACTCTCATATCTACCCTCAGAAGACTGTGCTTTATCATTAACAGGCTACCCTCAAGGGTTACCAAGCTGGGAACTAATCGGTGGTGCAGAAAAACTAAACGATAAATACTTTTGGTTTGAATTTGAACAAGTGTTACGTGGATTTCTGGACTTCTATCAGACCTTCTTCAACCTAGTTGCAACAGGTGAAGAGAAAATACCATCAAGTGCAAATTTTCCAACACAAATAGCAGATGTTCTTTTAGGCAGTAATAGCTTTTTAAGAGTCGCTAGAGATCTTCGCGAACAAGTCATTCAAGATCCACAATTTGCCAATGATATTCGCTGGCGTCCAGCGTATAAGCAAATACTCTATCGAGATGACAAAGGTCGTTTAATAGTCACGATTTCGCAAAACTCAGTAGGTAATGCGATAACCGAGTTATTAGGTTTGGTAATCAACCGTGTCGAAGATAATGAAGCTTATGCTAAAAAGGAAGCAGCTTTGGTAGAAAGACTTTTAGAAGCTAGAGAAAAACTGATCGCCGCAAATATAGGCGAGAAAATTTCAGCTCCTTGTTGGCCAAATGGCAAGTTTGTGGTCTGCTCATAGAACAAAAATATGGTGGGAGTAACGTAAGTTCAATTTCAATTCAGGTAATAAATAATTATGGCAACACATCATGCAGTATCTGGTGAAATCGTAGATTTGAAATCATGGTCAAATGATCTGGAAGTAGAGAAGTCGAAGGTGATAACTAAAGCGAAAGACCTAGAACTTGCTCGACTTGTAATTGATGCTGGCGTTGACATGCATCATTCTGACTACTGTAGCGTGAAGGGTTCCACTGTGTTTCACTGCATTGAAGGACACGTCACACTCAAAACGCCTCATCAGAAAATTTCACTCCAACAGGGGCAATTAGTTTTTCTAGAGGCAGGTACAGAACATGCCTTGATCGGAGTAAAAAAATCTGTTGTTTTACTTACTATTGTTCTTTAAATGTAAATATTAGTTTACTGCGTTTCATAATTGACCCTCCGAAGATATGAGTTCTCTTTTAACTCCACAATCATTAACAATATTCTTTTAGTATTGTCTCATCAAAATAGTAAGTCCTCATAGATAAGCATGCAACGCAGAGGTGACACTTTAAAATAAGAGATTTACATTTAAAAAAATAAAAAACTCTTATTTATTTAAAGGTGTAAATACTTGATCCATATCAATAGCCCTCATTAATAAACACTCTATCATTTCAATAAATAATTCATATTATTAGTCTTATTGCTCATAAAGAGTGATGAGCTTTATGCATAAATAACCTAGAGGTAAATTAAATGAATATTAACGTTGGTAAATATGAGCGTGTTGTCAGAATTATTGCTGGTCTAGTGATTATTGCGTGGGGTGTTTATGCAAAAAATTGGTGGGGTGTTGTTGGTGTCGTTCCATTGCTAACTGGTTTGATTGGTTGGTGTCCACCCTATGCAATGCTTGGTATCAATACCTGTTCGACGAAGAAGGGTAATTCTTAACTTATAGAAATGTTTAATACTGTAGTTAGTTTGCACTAATTTAATTACAGAAAGACACACTTCTATTTTTAGTTGTTCTTCTTTAAAGGAGCTTAAAAGTAGGGGGTATCTCAAATCATTTATATCCTGTTTCTGTTGCCTGCTTTAGGTATCTCAGCTATCCAGCTTACTAGGTATATTGCACAATCAACCTAAGTATAAATCCGACTGTTACGCTGAGCATATAAGGGTAATGATGTAGGCATCAAAAGGATTTTTCTAATAGCTTCAAAGGTAGAGTAATGACAAATATTACGGCTAATAGCGACAAAACAAAAAAAGACAAAACTCGTCAAGAACAACTTGAGGTGTTGGCGATTATTCCTCATTTCGGAAGCTATTCCATCACCATCGGAATACTACTTATTATGCTAGGTTGTATCGGCATATTACTGCCAGGCTTTATAGCTTTAGAGGCAACTCTAATTATCGCCAGTTTGTTAATAGTGGGTAGTATCTTTTGGTTAGTACATGCTTATAACTATAAATCGTATGGATGGGCTCATTGGTTGAAGCCTCTAATTTTGCTGTTTACAGGCGGCTTGATGTTGTTTTACCCCATGAATGGGGTCGCGATTATTGGTTTGTTGCTAGTGGTTTATCTCATATTGGACGCTTTAGGGAGTTTTACTTTTGCTTATATGGCTCATCCTGTAATAGGTTGGGGCTGGATGGTATTTAATGGAATCACATCGTTGGCGCTCGCAATTTTGTTTCTAATTGGCTGGCCTGAATCAACACTTGTTATCGTTGGCTTGTATATATCTATCAGCCTGTTTTTTGATGGTTGGGCTTTGTTATATATGGGCTGGATGCAAAGTAAATTAAGTACAAATAAAACATGAATTTAGAACAGTTTTATTATTCCATCTGAGTATAGATAAACTTATGGCCTCTTTAGGCATTTATAGAAGCTCATCAAATCTCTGTAAATACAATCAATAACTAGACTCATTAACTAAATTCAATAATTAACAAGGAATCAATAATGGATACTCAAGATATTACAGATAAACTAAAACGAGCTTATATGAGCATGGTAGTTACACTTGATGATTTGATAGAAAAAGAAGATAAAAGTTTGAGAGAAGCTTTAGGGATTGCACGGCAAAAACTTTCTGAATGGAATGAGTTAAGTCATGAAGAGGTTGAGAAAATAAGTGAAGAAATACAGAAGGATTTAATCTCTTTTAATGAAGGTCTAAAAGGAGCTCGTCATTCGTTTCGTGAAACATTAGCACTCGATGCTCGTTATCTTGAAGACTCTACACTAGATACACTCAGCCAGATTGCTAATAAAACAACTCTTGAGATTATTCAATTCAATCAAAATCTAAAAGAGTCAGCTGAAGAAGCTACAGAAGAGCGACATGAACAAGAACACCATCAGCATCATCAATGGGATAGTGAACATGAAATGTGGCTTCTTGATATTGCGATGTGGCAAAAAGAACATCAACAAGCTGAAGTAAAGTTGTTAGCCATTCAGGATGCTATTAGAGGGCAGGCCATCTTGTTACAGGAGCATTCCCAGACTATCCGTGCCCATCAGCATATAGACCATCAACATGAAACTACAATGGCATCTGTCGAAAAAGATCAGACTAATGAAATTGCAGAACAAAATGATGAAGCTAATCAGCAAACACATGAACAAATGCAACTCACCCATGATAATCAGGCTCAATTACATGAGGAAATCAAGTTCCATCACCGTGGAGTCATGGTGCTCATTGACAAAGTGTATACACTGATAAGATGACTTTCACAAAATATATGGAGTCTTTATGAAAGTGTCTGAATCATATATTGAAGTTGTTATTTTTTAGAAGAAAGGCAGCCAAAACTTATGCTAACAAAAAGCCCGAAGAAATTCGGGTTTTTTGTGTCTGCGATTTTCATTTCATTTTTTTGTCTAACTGAAAAAATGAAAACAGGCAAAAAGGTGGGGGGTGTCATTGAAATCGTATAGTTACGGTTAACTAATTATATTGAGGTTCTTTAGCAATTCGGCGTAAGTTTTTTAGAGTATAAAACGGAATATCGACCAACATCGAATTCACCAACCACTTTGGAATACTTCCGCCTGGATCAACACTCATCTGATAGAGGATTTTTAGTCGTCCATTTTTTAAAGGCGTTAATTGCCATTGGCCTTTTATAGTAGTGATTCGTATTGTATTCGGTAATTTCCCTAGCATTTGGGGCTTTCCAATAATCTTAATTGTTACTTTTTTAGTCGAAGTATTTTGTGTCATTGTTGAGTGAATGATGCTGTCTCTATCAACAGATGGCCAGGGCATATTCGTTACTACATGACTATATACTTCGTTATAACTTACAAATTTAATCATTTTTGCGCTTCTGCATTTATATAACCAACGAGGATATGATGATGCATCAGCAATTACCGACAATACTGAATTTAATGAGCTATCAACAGTGATCACACCACGAAATGTTTTAACTGCCGAGCCTTTAATCTTAGCGACAAATACTTCAATATTTTCTTCTTCCCTTTCCAAGTACCATGGATTTTCCACCCCATAGGTTGGGACTGAAAAAACCATAAATAATGAAAAGAAAACACTGTATCTAATATAAATTTTATCATTCCTTAATTTTACATTGGACTGCATAAAGAAATATGTTCTAACAAAAACTCGAGATTTATTAAAACACCCTAAAAGTAGGGGGGTGTGTTTTTAACTGTAGTTTCAGTCTATTTTGATCTGTATCAAAGCTGTTTTAATTGGCAACAAATATAATAGCATTCTGTATTTAGGAACTTTTGGATGGACATGCTAGTAACGCCACCTTTAAATATTGCCATTGTGGATGATGATGAGTCTGTTCTCGACGCTGTTCAAACAGTGTTAGATGTTCAAGGCTGGGTTACACATACCTATACTTCTGGTGAAGCATTTCTATCTGATCTCAAACATCATAAGCTCGACTGCATCATTCTTGATTCAAATCTTCCTGGTTTGAGCGGCGCAGCAGTAGCACAGGCTATTAGTACTGGCGTAAAAAACATCCCTATCATTAGTCTAACGGCATATCCCGGAAGCTCACAAACAGCGAAAATAAAGAGACTAGTTATCCATGAAGTTTTGGTGAAACCTGTTACTGCAGAAGTACTTATTGAACATATTCAAAAAGCAATAATGCCTACAGAAGAACCTCGTTAGGACTTTACAGTTCTAATCAATGACAATAGTTGGTCTATTTTTACGGGCTTTTGCAGTACAGTGCAGTTATCCAAATTGGCGTCATTTATTTTTTCTTTTGTGGTGTCTCCCGTCATTATCACTACAGGTATGTTTTGATTAATAGCACCTCGAATCTTCCTCACAAGTTCAACCCCATTCATTTCTGGCATGCGATAATCCGTTAGTATAAAGTCAGGCTCTAAACCTTCCTGTATATGTGCTAGTGCTTCTGCGGCATGTCCTGCTGTTATTACTTTCATATCATAAATACTGAGTAATTCGTACATTGCATCGACTATCGCTGGTTCATCATCAACGATTAGTACGGTTAGTTCATGGTTAAGGTCAGCCGTTTCCTGGATGACTGCTTGCTGTTCTTCAGCAACTGTTTGTGAGTCGCTCAAAGGAACTTCAACACTAAAGCTTGAGCCTTTTCCATTAACAGAATTTACTGAGGTTGGATGTTCAAGTAGGCGAGCTATGTGTTTAACAATTGAAAGCCCTAGGCCTAAACCTGAATTGCTACTTCGCACTGAATTATCCAATTGCACAAATTCATCAAAAATACTTTCCAAATCATTTTCTGGAATTCCCACACCAGTATCAGTCACGATAATGTTGAGCATATTATCTGTTATTTGACCTTTAAGACTGATTTTCCCCTTTTGGGTATAACGAATAGCATTAGTGATGAAGTTATCGATGATGCGTTGCAGTAACGTGGGATCAGTATAGACAATATAATCTAGTCCTTCACATTCGAATTCTAAGCCCTTTTCCTTAGCCTGCTGCGAATTATTAGCTATGATTCGACCGAGTACTTCAGATATTTTGACATTACTCTTTTCAACCTTTACTGAGCCCGATTCAAGCGTTGAAATATCCAGTAAGGCATCCAGTAATTCACCCATGGTATCGAGTGATAAATTCATCTTTGCGCCAAGTTGTTTAGCCTTGGGTTCATCAAGTTTGCTTGTTAGAGCGGAGAGATAAAGGCGCAAGGCTTGTAAAGGCTGCCTAAGGTCATGGCTAGCTGTCGCCAAGAAGCGAGTTTTCGCTACAGTGGCGTCTTCCGCTTCTTGTTTGGCGAGTCGGAGTTCTTCTTCAAATGCTTTTCTGGATGATATATCACGGATGGCAGCGGCTACAAGACTCCCATCTACGGTTTTAATTGGACTTAAGCTGACTTCAATTGGGATTTCGCGACCATTTTTTGTCATTGCACATAAATCCATACCAGTCCCCATTCCCCGTCTTACTGGGTTATTAGCGAAATCTACTCGATGCTTTGGATGAGCATCTCGATAACGTTTTGGTAATAAAGCATCAACATTCATACCTAATAACTCTTCTTGAGAGTACCCCAGAAGTTCGGTCATTTGTTGATTAGAAACTCGAATACCCCCAGATTCATCAACCACCACAGTGGCATCTGGTGCAGAATCAAGAAATGCATGTGCTTGAACTAGATCTAATTTATTTTGAGTACGTTCTGTAACGTCGAGAATAATCGCAACAAAAACCTGTCTGCCATGGAAGTGCATTTTTTGTAAATGTACTTCTACCAGATAGTCACTACCATCTTTACGTTGATGAACCGTATTGAATTCAATTTTTTGCTTTTTACCATCAATCAGAGGCTTGATTACCTCTCTAAAGCTGGCTTCAGTATGGTTAGGCTTGATATCGAAAGGGGTCATGGTAAGCAATTCATCCATGCTGTAACCAAGATTCTGTTGAGCGCCATTATTAACTTTTATGAAAGCTAGGCTTGTTGCGTCGAAAATATAAATTTCATTCAGCGAGTCTTCCAAAACGGAACTAAAGCCAAGTTCACGATCTTTGCGAGTATCGAGTTCGGTATTCTTAATAGGCTTGTCTGGTTTCTGCATTTTAATCTCTAGGAGGAATTCTTTGGATAATATGATTCTTAGTTTATCTGACTAGTGATGTTTTGATACGGAGATCAAAGGCTCATTTCAATTAATAGAATTGTAGTAGTTTTGGCAATAAATGCAAAAAATAGGGTCTGATCGCGTATCTTGATATCAAGTCAGCTAGTAGAATTAGCCAGTAGTAATAGCTTAATCAAAGCAGCTGTGGATTTTGCTTCCATTTTTTCAAGTAAATTCGCACGGTGATTTTCGACGGTGCGTTGGCTTATTCCCATTTTATCTGCAATGACTTTATTTGGGTGACCATCGGACATTAAATCAAGCGCTTGTTTCTCTCTTTTGGTGAGTGAATTGAGCCGCTCCAATACTTGTTTTTTCTCTATATTGCTATCATAGGACTCTCTTGCATTCTGCATTGCTGAACTTATGCAGTCTAAAAGTTCCTGTTCGCGGAATGGTTTCTCGATAAATTCTACCGCACCATATTTCATAGCTTCTATCGCCATAGGTACGTCAGCATGTCCTGTGATGAAAATAATAGGCAGAGTTAAATCCATTTCATGAAGTTTTTTCTGTAAATCCAGACCACTCATGCCAGGCATCCGAATATCCAATACCAGACATCCTGCAATTTCAGATTTAAGTGCAGCCAAAAAATCATCAGCAGATTCAAAACCGATAGCTTTCATACCTACTGAATCGAGTAATTCGAGTAAGGCATCTCTTACAGCATCGTCATCATCGACTATATGGACAAGAAATTCAGTCTTCATCAATTACCTTTTTTAGGAATATTACCAACACATATAACCCTCTTAGATTAATCCTTCAAAAAACTTAACAATTTTCTATATTAGCTGATTTTAAAAACGAGATCATAAATAAACTAAGAATAAATGTTACTTAAGTATATAAAAATGTGCTCAAGTATTGTTTGGGGAAAACAGCAGAGTTCTTAAAAAAAAATTATAAATATAATAATTCGTAAAATCAATTACTTAAGTCGTTTTATAGGTATTTATACTCAGTCTATAGTCAGTATCTACGGATATTCCTTATGGTTCAATAAAGGTAAATTGTATTCATACCCATTAACAAGGAGATACAAAATGACTCACTTAACTAGCAAGACACAAATTAATACTTCTAATAATATACATGCTATTGATTCAAACTCTTTTGTTGTAAGCGAACGTAAATTTTTGTTTCAGATGGGTGATCAATTAGATGGAATCTACAGAGTTAATTCTGGTTGCGTTAAATTATCAAGAAATACTGCTGATGGAGAGAAGCAAATCATTGGCTTCTATATGGCAGGTGATCTAATAGCTCTAGATGCTTTAGCAGATGGTTTTAGCCATTCGACAGCGGTAGTTTTAGAAACTGCAAATATTTCACTCATACCATTTGCAACAATATTGAACCAAGATGCAAAGTTTGATCATCATGCTTTTATGCATCAACTTGGCGTTAACTATAACAACGATAATGATCATACCATGATGTTATCGCAGCCAGCTGAGCGTCGTCTTGCTTGGTTCATCACTAAATTTTCTGATGGCTTAGCAAAGCGCGGAATGATTGCGAATAAATTTAGAATGCCAATGACAGGTACAGACCTTGCTTCGTATCTAGGTATGGCTTTAGAAACCTTAAGTCGAGAGATTAGAGGATTATGCAAGCAAGGCTTGTTAAATAAAAGCAATCGGAATATTGAACTACTGGATATGAAATACCTGATCAAAATTGCTGCTGGTGGTAATGCTGATCAAGAAAGTTTTGCTAACGCAAATGCAGGCTGGGAAACAAGTACTAATCGAACTATCAGTTACTAGCAATCAGCTCTTAGTCATTAGATAACAGCTTAACCTAGGGTATTTCATTATTGTAATGAAGGGAGGCATGTTAGCTGCTTTTCCTGGGGCGCAAGCCTAAACAATTCAAAAAATTAATCGCCAATAAACAAGGAGTACATTATGTATAAACACATTCTTTACGCGACCGACTTTTCTAAGGCAAGTTTAAGCATAGAAAAAAAAGTTGAAAATATGACTACTCAGCTTGATGCACAACTTAGCGTTATTCATGTCGTAAATTTTGGTAGCACAGTATGGATGGGAGGTGGCGGATATTTCGTCTTGGCTCAACATGACGATGAAACCATGAAAGACAGTAAAACAGCACTAAAAGTTTGCGAAGACAGAATTAACATTGATCTCAGGCATACCACTACAGTGCAAGGCTCACCTAAGGAAGAAATTGTTAGTTATGCAGAGAAAATTGGAGCAGATCTGGTCGTTCTAGGTAGTCATGGGCATCGTCATGTGTCAGATTTACTGGGAACCACAGCAACGGGTGTGTTGCATAGAGCAAAGTGTGATGTGTTAGTAATTCATTCTGGTGAAGATGATTAACTAGAAATAGATGAGTGATTTATTAACATGGCTTAATGCACAATTACTTCGGATGGATTGGCTGTCCGATTTAGTTGCCATGATTATTGAGAATGGCTTTGGACTCGATATAAGTACTCGACTAGGCGGGAGTATTCACTTCTTTGTATATGACGTCATCAAGATATTCATACTTTTGAGTGTATTGATTTTTAGTATTTCCTATGTGCAAAGCTATTTTCCCCCAGAACGTACGCGTCAAATACTGGGAAAACACAAGGGCTTGGGAGCGAATACAATGGCTGCACTCTTAGGTACCTTAACTCCTTTTTGTTCTTGCTCTTCTATTCCTTTGTTTATTGGCTTTACCAGCGCGGGTCTGCCATTGGGAGTGACCTTTTCATTCTTAATTTCCTCACCCTTGGTTGATCTTGCATCCGTTATTTTATTAGCGAGCATATTTAATTGGTGGGTTGCCTTAGCCTACGTGTTTCTTGGATTAGTTCTAGCGATCTTAGGCGGCACTTTAATTGGTCGAATGAATCTTACTGATCAAGTCGAATCTTTTGTCTCACAAAGCCCGATTCAGAATGATTTGGACGAAATAGTGTTAAGTCGAGTAGAACGCATATCTTTTTCACTAAGCCAAGTTGCTGAAGTAGTGAATAGGGTTTGGATTTATGTACTTATTGGCGTTGGGATTGGTGCGGCTATTCATAATTGGATCCCTCAGAACATGATAACCGCCTTGCTGGGTGAAAATAATTGGTGGTCTGTATTGGTAGCAACGCTCGCTGGAATACCTATGTACGCAGACATATTTGGCACATTGCCCATCGCAGAAGCATTGGTGCAAAAAAATGTGGGACTAGGAACTGCATTAGCATTCATGATGGCAGTGACAGCACTTTCTCTACCTTCATTAATAATGTTAAAACGCGTGGTAAAAATGCGTTTACTAGCAATTTTTTTCAGCATTGTAGGTGTCGGCATAATTCTAATCGGGTACATTTTTAATTATTTTTCGGTTTTCTTAACATAAATTGGAGCAATCCCATGAACATAAAAATACTAGGTGCTGGTTGTAAAAAATGCAAATCTTTAGAAGGAAATGTATTGAGTGCGGCTGAAAATCTTGGGCTGTCAGTAGAAATAGAAAAGATTACAGATGCAGTTGAAATTGCTGGCTACGGTGTGATGTCAACTCCAGGCTTGGTCATTGATGACAAGCTTGTGTCATCTGGAAGAGTTCTTAATATAAATGAAATGAAAGAGGTTTTTCAGGCACAAATCTAAAACTTAGAGTCTGATAAAAAAATCAGATTATTACTCTTTCAGCGATGAATATGATATCTGCAAAGTATGGTGAAGTAATGAGTTTCTTAAACTCTAAGATTTAAATGTTTATGTTTTTAAAAACAAATGTTTTGAGTAGAACTGAGGTTTTCTATAACTTCGATAATGAGATCAATCCTTATGAACAAGGAATCTAATCAAAGTGATGCATATCCACCTTCGGAAATAGCTCGCAGAGTCGAACACCTTGGCGAGACCAAGGCTCATACTGAAACGCTTACGCTACTCGTGCTTGCGATTCTAGCTGGGGCCTTCATTTCTATGGGTGCACTTTTCTTCACGGTGGTGATTACTGGGAGTAATCTAGGCTTTGGTTTGACACGTTTTATTGGTGGTCTAAGTTTCAGTCTTGGACTCATTCTTGTGATCGTTGCTGGCGCAGAACTGTTCACTGGGAATAACTTGATTGCGATGGCCTGGGCCAGTGGTCGAATTGGCATCCGTGAGGTAATACGCAACTGGACTCTTGTTTATATTGGTAATGTAATTGGATGTTTAGGGACTGTTCTGCTTGTCTTGTTATGTGATATTGCCAGTTTAGATAATGGCTCTGTAGGCGAAACAGCAATAAGTATCGCTCGCGCCAAGGGTGACCTTACTTTAATCGAAGCTTTTACTCGTGGAATCCTTTGCAACGTATTTGTATGCCTTGCGGTTTGGCTTGCAATCGGTGCACGAAGTGTCACCGATAAGATATTGGCAATTATTTTTCCGATTACAGCTTTTGTGGTAATTGGACTTGAACATTCGATTGCAAACTGGTTTTTTCTGCCTTTTGGGCTTGCTCTAGATCTAAAAGGAGAAATATTAGTTGCTGACGCCATCAATAATATTATCGTGGTAAGTGTCGGTAATATAATTGGTGGGACTCTGTTAGTGGCTGGTGTCTACTGGGTTGCCTACTTGCGAGGCGAGCGTAACTGTAAAGATCAATCAAAATGATAGAAACTGGCTCAAATGAAATTTGTGCAAATTAAGTCAAATTCAACACATCAACTAATGAATTGATTTAAATTTGATTCAAATCAAGCTAACCAAAATTTGTAAACAGTAAGGTTTATGAAGTAGACAGCCATAATTACATTTACAATATTATTTTAAAAATTTTATTAAAAAAGAATTTATTGGGGAAGAGAGATTTCTATGGAGACTAGTAACCAACATTGGCTCTGGCGCTTAATTGGCGTATATATTTTAAGCAATTCTTTAGCTTGTATTGCTTATGCAACACCCGCTCTAGATTCAAATAGTTCTTTGAAACATAACGCTAAGAATGGAAGGGACGCATATCATACTTGTGCACTTTGCCATACGCCTGAGGGTTGGGGTACTGAAGATGGTTCATACCCGCAGCTATCGGGGCAACATCCGAATGTACTTATTAAGCAATTGATCGATATCAAACATGGAAATCGTGACGTACCAACGATGATGCCTTTTGCGAATGAAGTATTTGATAAGGGTCATCTGGATTTTGCAGATATGGTGATTTATATCTCTAATCTTCCAATGACACCAAAGAATTCTATAGGAAAAGGCGACAATCTTAAAATTGGTAAGAAGCTTTATACCCAGCACTGCGAAAGTTGTCATGGAACAAATGCGGAGGGTAACAATGATAATAATTTTCCTCTTTTACAAGGTCAGCATTACCAATATTTATTGCGCCAAATGCAGTGGATAAAAAATGGTATTCGTAAAAATGGTGATGCAACAATGCGATTGCAAATCCAAGTATTTACTGACGTTGAAATTCAGGCAGTTGCTGATTATGTATCAAGAATTAAGCCCAACAAGGATAAAGTAGCTAAAAGTTCCAATTGGAAAAACCCAGATTTCCACGATGATTTTGTAAGTGTTCCTGATAGCAAAATTAAGGGTACATCGAATAATAAAACTGAAAAACAACAATAAGCTATGGCTACTAAAGGAATTATTAGAATGTCAAAAACACTCAAACTAGTATCTGGACTAGTCATGACTAGCTTACTGGTGATTAGCATCACAAATGTTAATGCATTTGATAACTCAGAAGCAGAAGAGATTTTGTTAATAAGCGCTTATGACGGCGATATAGCAAAGGTTAAAGATATGCTTTCGAAAGGCATAGATGTAAATGCTAAAGGTTATAATGATGAAACCCCTTTGCTTGCATCAGTTAATTCCGGCAAGGTTGAAATGACTGCACTATTATTGTCATATGGTGCTGATATCGAAGCTAAGAATTTTCAAAATTCAACTCCGTTAATCATTGCCGCTCAATATGGCCACGAAGCGATAACCGCCATGCTGATCGAGCTAGGAGCTAATTTGTCAGTACGCGATTACAATGGATACGATTCTTTGATGATTGCTGCATCTCGCGATCACGATCTTGTTGTTCGTCAGTTAATAGCTTTCGGTGCTGATACCACTTTACAAAATAAACATGGCAATACAGCTTTAATGCTAGCAATTTATAATGAGCATGTAGATATTGTAAAAACCCTATTGGAAAAAGGCAGTAAAAAACAGTTAGATATTGCAAATAAAGAGGGGTTAACCCCCTCAAGATTTGCAAAACAAACTAAGAATTCTAGAATTTCAGCATTGATCAATGGATACGTTAAGTAGAATTCTTCATTCAAGAATTCACCTCTAAAGGTGCACTAATGACAACCTTAAAATTACGCAAAATTGCTATTGATACCTATAAAGAGAATGTGGCGTATCTGCATCGAGATTGTCCCTTGTATCGCACTGAAGGTTTTCAGGCCTTAAATAAAATTGAAATAAGATGTGGCGAGAACAATTCTAATCCTGTGGTTATTGCAGTATTAAATATAGTTGATGATGAAAAAATTATTGCTCCGAATGAGCTCGGATTAAGTCAAGGAACCTACGAACAATTTAGCGTTGCAGAAGGCGAGCCTGTCAGTGTCAACCACGCAACTCCTCCGGACTCTTTAAAGTCAGTACATCGATTGATTGCTGGTAATAGTCTAGACGCTGATGACTATTTGAATATTTGTACCGACATCACTGCAAACCTCTATTCCAAAATAGAAATAGCGGCATTTTTAGTAGGAAGTGCTGAATCTGGCCTTGAACGTGAAGAAACACTCTATTTAACACAGGCAATGGTAGCAACTGGTGAAACCTTAGATTGGGGTGAATCTCTGGTAGTAGATAAACACTGCATAGGTGGCATTCCAGGTAATAGGACAACGATGGTAATTGTACCGATTGTTGCTGCTCATGGAATGTTGATGCCCAAAACTTCAAGTCGTGCAATTACTTCACCTTCAGGTACGGCGGATACCATGGAAATACTCTCTAAAGTTAACTTGTCGCTGGATAAGTTACATTCAATTCTTCGCAAAGAGCGTGCATTTATTGCCTGGGGAGGTACCGCCAAACTTGCTCCAGTTGATGATATTTTGATTTCGGTTTCACGTCCGTTGTCGTTGGACTCTTCGAGTCAAATGATCGCATCTATTTTGTCTAAAAAAGTTGCTGCTGGTTCAACTCATTTGCTGATTGATATTCCTATAGGCCCGAGCGCAAAAGTGAAATCACAATCTCATGCTTTAAAACTGCGTAAAGAATTCGAATACGTAGGTGATCGCATGGGCTTGAATATTGAGGTCGTTATTACTGATGGCCGCCAACCAATTGGAAGAGGCATAGGTCCTGTTCTGGAAGCGCGTGATGTTATGCAAATACTTGAAAATGATTCACAAGCGCCGCAAGACTTACGAGAAAAATCATTGCAATTGGCTGGCCGTATTCTGGAGTTTGAGCCAGACGTTCGTGGTGGTGCTGGGTATAAGCTTGCATCCGATATATTGGACTCAGGTAGAGCTTTAGAAAAGATGAAATCGATTATTAATGCTCAAGGAAAGTGTGCAGAGAAGTTATTGCCAGGTAAATTAACCCACACAGTTGCTGCGCCTGATACAGGCATAATTAAAGCAATAGATAATTTTAAAATAGCACATATCGCAAGACTGGCAGGTGCACCTATGGATAAACAAGCGGGCGTTGATTTGCACAAGAAACGGGGAGACAAAGTGAGTAAAGGCGATGCCTTATACACTATTTACGCCGAATTCATGGCAGATTTTAATTTTGCCAAAGCAGAGAGTGAAAAGGATACAGCTTATCGAATAGGGCCGAGCTAATGTCATTCAACAACAATGAGAAGTCTCTACTTTTAGGATTTTCCGAATCATATGAGCAAGCAAAAGAACTAGCTGAATTAGTAGGAATTCCTTATGCAGATATTAAAATTCACAGATTTCCTGACGGTGAAAGCAAAGTATCATTGCCAGCCGATTTACTTAAGTCGCATAGAAAAATTATTATTTATCGCAGTTTGGATCACCCTAATGACAAACTGATCGAACTCATATTAGCTGCTGAAGGCGCTAGGGAACTTGGAGTAAATAATATCACACTTATAGCTCCTTACTTAGCCTATATGCGTCAGGATAAAGCATTTAATCCTGGTGAAGTCGTTAGCCAAAAAGTGATTGGAAGAATTCTAGCTACAAGTTTTGATGCAGTGATTACCGTTGATTCACATCTACATCGAATTCAAAATCTCTCACAGGCTATTCCAACCAAATATGCTTTAAATTTGATCGCAACAGAACCGATGGCCGAATTTCTTCGGCGTGAAGTTGATAAACCTTTTTTACTAGGACCTGACGAAGAATCACAGCAGTGGGTAGAGGCGATTGCCTTAAGTGATAAAATGGATTTTGCTGTCGCAACAAAGCAGCGCAAGGGAGACAAAGAAGTCATCATTAAACTGCCTGTTGCTGACTATAAGAGTCGAAATATTGTTTTGGTAGATGATCTTGCCAGCTCAGGGCAAACCCTGATTCAAGCAGCTCGAGAGCTTAAACAATATCAACCCAAATCAATTTCTGTACTAGTTACACACGCCTTTTTTAAGGACGGCTCCATTCAGCAACTTCAAGAAGAAGGAGTTACTAATATGTGGAGTTGCAATAGTATTAACCATGCCACCAATGCTGTGTCACTCACTGAGTTAATTGCAAAAGGGTTAAACACATTTTTTGAATAATTGACTGTTTATTTATCCCTCTGCGCGACTTATCTTTAATGTGAATAAATAAAACATCCCTAGAATATAAAAAAACAGCTAAAAAGGGGGGGGGGTGTCAGCCGAACTTTAGTGAGATAACGTTGTAGCATAGCGACGAACACCCGATGTGCGAGATACAATCGAGTATTTTTAACACTATTTATTGTTGCTTGGTTTTGAGCTACTTCTCAGATTCACCAAATAAAACATCCAGCTTCTCAGCTACTCGATTCTTCGAAGCCGCAGCTTTCATGAAAATCACAATTGATTCCAATTCGCCTATAGCGGGTCTAACTTCTATCATCTGGTCTTTTAGAATCCGTTCCATATCTTTGCCACAAAAATCGATCAGAAACTCATCGTTACGTGCTATCCCTATCGCCAAACCAATTAAGTACGGTGTTGCAGCATCACCACTGGTTGTCGCTATTTTGTCGGAGAAGCGATGCCAGGCATTAATCCAGTGTTCTTTCTCTGAATTGCTGATAGTTCTGGTATCAATGCGCAAGAACAGAATAATTGAGCTAATATTTTTGCGGAGCGTTTTCTGTTCTTTTATGCCTAATTTTTCAATCGCTTTTAAATGATGTGTAATGCAGTGATCACATTGGTAGTACTGCGCCAACGCTAGAGCGACGTATTCTTTTTGTCGCAAATCTAAATAGGTGTCCCACTGCTCTTCACCATCTGTACCATTGAAAACCATCATGTGCATAAGGTTCATTAGGTCGGAGATATGACGTGGAAAGATATTATCTTGAAATAGAGTGATGTTCATTTTTCTATACCGTAACTATCTATGTTGAGTGTTGAAATAATAATACTTTATTTGAGTTTTTATGTATGAAGAATTAAACCTTTTGAAGATTATTATAAAACTCAAATCAAGTAACCGAAAATCTGAATTAATTAGAGTTTGAGAAGGATCAAACACACCCCCCGACTTTTATGATAATTTCATATTCGGTGATTGATAATCACAGCTGTACTTTTTAGTAAACGTAAAAAACGTTTTATTCTATAGAAAAAAATAATAGAACTAAATTGCTGCTCTCAACCTAGCTGAAATTGTTGTTTATGGGGTAGACGTTTTTAGGCACAGGCATCTATATGTTGAAGGTACTGCAGCTTTTCAAACTCTGTAACACTATTATATAAAGGTATGTATGAATGTTCACTTTCGCAGACAACTATCTCGACACAGGTATTTCGACACAACTATCTTCGTTAGCACTTTAAAATGATCAAGCTTACTGTTAATGGAAGATCTGTCGAATTGAATGATGGCTCGACTTTACTCGATGCGGCTAGAGAAGCTGGCGTGTATGTCCCTACACTCTGTTACTATCCTAGACTACCCTCTAATGCCGTGTGCAGAATGTGTCTGGTGGATGTTAATGGTGAAACCCGCCCGCAACCTGCTTGTATTACCAAAGCGAAAGACGGTGATATCGTAGAGACTGATTCCAGTGATCTACAGGACTTTCGTAAAGCAGATGCACAATGGTTACTGGCTCGCCATCCGAACGACTGCATGCGATGTGAAGTAAATGGGTCTTGTAAATTACAGAATCTAGTTAGCGATAATCAATGGGAGGATAGCTGGGAAAAAATACCGAGAGGATCGGTTGAACATCCAGAGCATACGTTGACTGACCACACATCACCAAGTATCTGGCGGGATCTGTCAAAATGCATTGAATGCGGCTTGTGCGTAGAAGCGTGTGGCGACCCGGGACAACAGCAACATGTTATTGGATTTGCAGAACGTGGTTCAGGCCGCTTGCCCGTAACCGTTTTCGATAAATCCCTAGCTGACACCAATTGTATTTCTTGCGGTCAATGTACACTTGTATGCCCAGTCGGAGCTTTGATCGAAACACCACATTGGCACGATGTTCTTCATATCCTTGATGCACATAGACGTGTTTCTGCAGTACAAGTTGCGCCTGCAACGCGCGTTGCTATTAGTGAAGAATTCGGTATGAAACCTGGTACTGTGAGTACGGGTAGAATGGTCAATGCACTAAGACAACTGGGTTTTGATTATGTGTTTGATACCAATTTTGCGGCTGATTTAACGATCATGGAGGAAGGAACAGAGTTTCTTACACGTATCAAAAATCAGAAAAAATTACCACTTTTTACTTCCTGCTGTCCCGGATGGGTTAATTGGGTTGAGATCAATCGACCTGATCTTCTACCATTACTGAGTACTACAAAATCACCACAGCAAATGCATGGTGCACTTACAAAACGGGGTGCTTTCGCTCGTGCGCTCGGTCCAGAATTTGCAGCGGGTAAAGTAGAGCCCTATGTTGTGAGTGTGATGCCCTGCACAGCCAAGAAAGATGAGGCAGTGCGGCCAGGTGTTTCGGGTGATATAGACCATGTTCTTACAACGCGCGAATTAGCCAAAATGATTAAGGCGCGAGGTATTGCATTTAATACACTATCGGATGAAGGTGAGTTCGACAATCCGCTGGGTGAAAGCACTGGCGCTGGACAGATTTTCGGCGCATCAGGTGGAGTCATGGAGGCTGTTATGCGAACCGTATCCCATTTAATCGGTGAGGAAAACTCGCTTCCATTAGAATGGCATCAGCTTCGCGGTGTAAGTACTGGAGTTAAAACAGCCGAGATCCCGGGTATAGGCAAAGTCGCTATTTGCAATGGCATCGCAGAAGCACAACGCATGCTGGAGACGGAAACATGGCGAGATGAATACGTCGCCATTGAGGTCATGGCCTGTGTTGGAGGGTGTTTGGGTGGTGGTGGTGAACCCAAGTCCATGGATCCATTGGTCTTGGAGAAACGCATGCAGGCCATTTATAACATCGATAAAAATGCACCGCGACGACGCTCATATGAAAACCAAGACATTCAAAAGCTGTATGCGGCAGAATTAAAAGAACCCAATTCCGTTGAAGCACACGCATTGCTTCACACAAGTTATGCCGCGCGAAATTCAAAGCGGTTGCTGTTAATGCGATTTCTCGATTGTGTCGACAGGAGAGATGCCAGTGGTGCGTCGAACCTGTGTCATCCGAATGCGTTGTGGTCAACGGCTTCACCTTTCGGAGACATAAAGGGCGCTTCAAATATCGAAGCATTAATCAATACACATCTGCCACCGCGCAAGTATGGTCCCGCTTATGCCCGACATCGAATGGAATACGCCGCAAACGTTGATGATCTTACTGTCGTGACACCTGAAGGCGAGCGATGCGTGTTCAGTATAGAGTTTGACACTCTAGATAAAGGTAACCAATCCAGGATGGTGATCACAAAACTTGCACGGGAAGTCACCCTGGAGCGAAGCGACGATCACCCTTTGGTATGAGATTTGAAAAAACTCAAAAAGTGGGGGGTGTCTTTATAAAAGAAGGCAAACCATTCTTTTATAATATCCTGTTCCAACGAGTAGAGATAAATGGAAATACTGTTATCACTCGATAAAATTACCATACTTTGGGTTTTTGAAGCTTTTGTGCTGCTACTAGGGTTTTCCACAGCGGTACATGCTTTGCTTCGAAAACGCGAACCAAGAGCCTCTTTGCTTTGGATTACTGTGTGTTTATTTATCCCTTTACTCGGTCCCATCCTTTATTTATTACTCGGGATCAACCGAATACATCATCTTCATAATCGCGGCACAGTGAAAACTATCTCACAAACGTCATTGCTCGCTCACCAAAAACTTGATGAATTAGAGCAGCATAATATTCATTATCCCAATCATGTTTTATTGGTATCTGCGGTAACAGGTTTACCTTTATGTTCAGGTAATAAGGTGGCAGTGCTCAATAATGGTGAGGAAGCTTATCCTGCAATGATGGATGCGATTAATCGAGCTAACGACTGGATCTATCTATGCATGTATATCTTCGAACACAAAGGTATCGGAGGCGAGTTTATAGCTGCGTTGGAGAATGCTAACAAGCGAGGAGTAGAAATACGCGTGTTACTGGATGGTGTTGGAGCATGCTACAACTTCGGTCGTACTCGTTCACTGTTAAGGGAAAAAGGTATTAAGGTAGCTTATTTTCTTCCGCCCAGACTAATTCCACCACAATTGGGCATAAATATGAGAAATCACCGGAAAATGCTGATCACTGATGGCAATAAAGGATTCATCGGCGGCATGAATATTCGGCAATCTCATTTACTCAACACTTCTGATAGTAAACACCTTACAAGGGATACATTGTTCTGTCTTCAAGGGCCAATATTGAAACAAATATGCAATGTATTTGAAGATGACTGGTTATATGCTTATGGAGAAGTTTTACCCCAGAAAACGTTCAATATTTTACCTAATGGACTGTCTTGGTGTCGTACTATTGCTGATGGACCAGGATTACAGTTAGACGCCCTTATTAATATATTGATCGGTGCAATTGGTAGCGCTCACATGAGCATTGAAATTAAAACGCCTTATTTTCTACCTCCACGCGAATTAATTTCTGCGCTTCAGTCAGCTGCTTTGAGAGGTGTTGAAGTCACCTTGTTATTACCAACTCATAATAATCTTCCCTATGTTCACTGGGCCATGCGCCACATGTTGTGGCAACTCCTCAAATACAATATAAAAGTCTATTACCAAGCGCCTCCGTTTGATCATTCCAAGCTATTGGTGATTGATCAACGTTATTGTCAGGTGGGCTCAGCCAATATGGATGCTCGGAGTTTGCGCCTAAATTTTGAATTAACAGTTGAAATTTATGATGAGGTACTGGGCATGGAATTATCAGAGTACATAAATCATAGTAAAAAGAATGCCAAAGAACTCTCTCAAGAGCTATTAGACAAGCGCTCATTTCTAATAAAGATTTGGGATGCTTTTTGCTGGTTGTTTACTCCATATTTATAGAAGGGAAGACTATTAGTAGTGCCATTCAAGTACCCCATCATTTAGGTACCGATCTACTAATTATTGGTTTTGGAGGTACTTCTGATGAGTTCCCAAATATTATTATTTAAAACCTAGAGTCTTAAATTACAATGTTTTTTAGATCTAGATCAATTTTTAAAAGGTGTCACAAGTTAAAATTATCTCCTTGGACTTTACCAAATTGTATTAATAGGATTTTTTAAATGCATTGGCATAATAAAACCAAAGAAGTAGTTTTTGAGTCACTTGAATGCAAAGCTACTGGACTATCAAAAGATGAAGCCAGCAGTAGGCTATTAAAATATGGTTCAAATAAACTAGCTGAAGTTAAAAGACGTAGTGTATTTATGCGTTTTTTATATCAATTTCATAATGTACTGATTTATGTATTGATTGCAGCAAGTATTATTACCGCTATTCTTGGGCATTGGGTCGATGCCAGCGTGATATTTGGTGTAGTCATTATCAATGCCCTAATAGGTTTTATTCAGGAAGGCAAAGCGGAAGATGCATTAAAGGCGATTCGCTTAATGCTGTCTCCTAATGCAATAGTCATCCGAGATTCTCATCAAACGACTATTAAAGCCGAAAACTTGGTACCAGGCGATATTGTTTTGCTGCAATCTGGTGACAAAGTCGCGGCTGATTTGAGATTATTCCAACTTAAAGGATTGCAATTGCAGGAAGCGGCTCTCACAGGCGAGTCAGTAGCGGTTGGAAAATCTATTGAAGCAGTTCCCGCTGATAGCGTCCTAGGCGACCGTCTTTGTATGGCGTTTTCTGGCACCTTAGTTACACAGGGTCAGGGCAGAGGCGTGGTAATTGCTACCGGCGAACAAACAGAAATTGGCAAAATCAGCAAATTAGTTTCCGAGGTTAAGTCTGACTCTACTCCTCTTCTACGTCAGATAGCGCAATTCGGTCGCTGGCTTACTTTTACGATTGCTATTATTTCTATTGCAATTTTCATCTTTGGTATATTTGTTCGAGATTATTCATTGGCAGAAATGTTTCTAGCGACTGTTAGCATTGCGGTAGCTGCGATACCAGAGGGTTTACCAGCCATCATGACAATCACTTTGGCGATTGGTGTGCAAGTAATGGCTCGACATAACGCGATTATCCGTAAACTCCCAGCAGTCGAAACACTAGGTGCAGTTTCGGTGGTTTGTACGGATAAAACGGGTACTTTGACGCGCAATGAAATGACGGTGAAGAAAATAGTTACTGCTAATGATTTATTTGAATTATCAGGTACCGGATACAACCCTCATGGCTCTATTTCATTACATAACGAGGATATAAATCCTACAAATTATGTTCCTCTTCTTGAAACTCTTAAAGCCGCACTCTTATGTAATGATGCCTCTTTAGAAATAGATGAAAAAGATCAAAGCAAGCAGTACTTGGTAAATGGTGATCCGATGGAAGCTGCGCTACTCGTAGCAGCGATGAAAGCTGATGTTGTTAGCGATATAGTGACTAAAGAACTACCACGAATAGATCTAATTCCTTTCGAATCCGAACATCGTTTTATGGCAACACTCCATCATATCCATACAGGAGAATCACTTATTTATGTTAAGGGTGCACCTGAACGACTTTTAGAAATGTGTAGTACACAAGCTGGAGTAATAAGCGCAACTCCATTAGATACTGCATATTGGATGAAGCATATTGACGGTTTGGCTAAACAAGGATATAGAGTTCTGGCAATTGCAGTAAAAACAGCTTCTAAAAACCAGGCCAATCTCAATTTTAACGATATCGAAAGTGGACTGACAATGCTTGGTATCTTTGGTTTTATTGACCCACCTCGCGAAGAAGCCATTACCGCAGTACAAGATTGTAAAAGTGCGGGTATACGAGTGAAAATGATTACGGGTGATCACGGTGTAACAGCACTTGCTATCGCTAAGCAACTCAATCTAACCAATTCAACTGAAGTGCTTACAGGGCAGGATCTGGATTCTATGAGCCAGCAAGAATTGAATCAGCGAATGGTGGATGTTGATGTTTATGCTCGCGTTAACCCTGAACATAAATTACGTCTGGTAAATATCCTACAGGAACAGGATAGGGTTGTAGCTATGACAGGAGATGGTGTCAATGATGCGCCAGCCCTAAAGAAAGCAGATGTAGGAATTGCCATGGGTAAGAATGGAACAGAAGCAGCCAAAGAGGCAGCTGAAATGGTTCTTGCTGATGATAACTTCGCCACCATTATACAATCAGTAAAAGCGGGTCGTACTGTTTACAGTAACCTGCAAAAAACTTTACTCTTCATGTTACCTAATAATGGTGGTGAATCATTAGTTCTAGTCGTTGCAATTCTGTTTGGGTTCCATCATTTACCATTAACACCGGTACAAATACTCTGGGTAAATATGGTTACGGCAGTTGCTCTTGAACTTGCACTAGCATTTGAACCAGCAGAACGAGACATCATGTTACATGCCCCTCGTAATACTAAATTACCAATTCTGACGCCATATCTGATATGGCGAATAATCTTTGTATCATTCATTATGATGGTTGGCACTATGGGGCTTTTCTTGTGGGAGATGGAGCATGGAGCGAGTGTCGTATACGCACGCACTGTTGCTGTGAATACATTGGTTATGTTTCAAGTTTTCTATCTTTTCAATACGCGTTATATCACTGCTTCGGTATTTAGTTGGGAGGGGTTCACTGGCAACCGATATGTGCTTTATGCAATTGCCGTGTTAGCAGTACTTCAATTAGGCTTTACCTATTTGCCATTCATGCAGCACTTATTTGGAACTGTAGTTATTGGTCTAAACTCATGGTTGGTTCTTATGCTGGTTGCCTCTTCAGTATTATTTCTGGTTGAGCTTGAGAAACTAGTCGTCAGAAAAAAAAGGGAAAGGAAGATTGGTGTATCAATTGGAATTTAGAATTTCTAAAATGCTACATCCGGATGTCTATGATCATGCCGTTGGCAAGATAGAACTTATTGAAACACATATTTCGTGGGTGGTTTTAACAGGCGACTTTGTTTACAAGATTAAAAAACCGGTAGATTTTGGTTTTTTAGATTTCTCCACACTAGCAAAAAGGAAAGAATTTTGTGAACAAGAATTTCAACTGAATCGCCGCTTAGCTCCAGATATTTACCTTGGTGTGGTTTCAATTAATGGAACAATAGATAAACCTGTGATTTCTAAAGGACTAGACAATGATAAATCCTTTGAATATGCCGTTAAAATGAAGCAATTTTCGCAATCTTCACAACTAGATAATATGTTAGCAGAGGGTAATTTAACTGTTGAACTTATTGATGCTCTGGCGCTTATGGTAGCTGATTTCCACAAGCATACTGTCGTATCCAATACTCATGATAGTTATGGAAAAAAAGACAAAATTTACAACCCAGTAACAGAAAACTTCGAGCTGATTAATGAGTCGCTAAAAACAAATGCTTATGAGTCTAAACTAACAGCAATAAAAAAGTGGAGCCTCAAAGAATTTACAAAACTTGAGTCAGTTTTTCAGCAACGTAAAAGAGATGGTTTTGTTCGTGAATGCCACGGTGATATGCATTTACGCAATCTGGCCTGGATCAACGACAAACCAGTAGCATTTGACTGTATTGAATTTAATCCAGATTTGCGCTGGATTGATGTGATCAGTGAAATTGCCTTTTTGATTATGGATTTACAAGACCGAGAACAACAACATCTGGCAAATCGGTTTTTGAATAAGTATCTAGAAATAACAGGCGATTACAGGGGCTTGAAAGTATTGCCTTTCTATCTTTGTTATCGGGCAATGGTACGCGCCAAAGTTGATGCTTTGCGTATAGGACAATTGAACCAAGACTCCGAAATAATTCAAGATGAGTTCAAGGCCTTTGAGTCCTATTTTCATCTTGCCATTAGCTATACAAAATCACCGAAGCCAGCACTGATTATAATGAGAGGGCTATCGGCTTCTGGAAAAAGTACGGTTTCACAGCAGCTACTTGAAAAAACCGGTGCGATTCGTTTACGTTCTGATGTTGAACGAAAACGAATGTTTGGCAGGGAAATAGGTGACAAAGTAGCCAGCGATATTGATAAAGGTATTTACACAGCAGATGCCTCGGAACAGACTTATGCAAAACTCTTGGAATTAGCATCCAAGATAATCACCTCTGGATTTAGCGTCATTATTGATGCTGCTTTTCTTCAACATCAGCAACGAATATCTTTTCAAAATCTGGCAAGTCATTTAGTAATTCCCTATACAATAATTGAAGTCACCGCTCCAATAAAGGTTTTGCAACAACGTATCATCGCGAGGAAAAATGACGCTTCTGATGCAGATTTAAGCGTGCTTAATAATCAGATTGAACGCTGGAAACCTTTATATGAGAACGAACGAATGGATTCCCTTAGAGTCAATACAGAAGAGCCCTTGAATATTGAAATATTGGTGAAAACTATTAATAACAAACAAGTAATAAATGATGAGTCAATCTAATGATAAGGAAGAATACTGATGAAATGGTCCTGGAAAATAGCTCGCTTTGCTGACATAGATGTCAATATTCATCTCACTTTTTTTATTCTAATTGTGTGGGTTGCGTTGAGTTACTGGCAAGCGGAAGGAACTTTAGAGGCAGTCGTGTATGGAGTTAGTTTTATTCTGGCATTATTTATTTGTGTTGTATTACATGAATTTGGCCATGCATTAACTGCACGACGATACGGAATTAAGACCAAACATATTACTTTGCTCCCTATCGGAGGTGTTGCCTCTTTAGAAAGTATGCCAGAAGACCCAAAACAGGAAATTGCAGTTGCGTTGGCAGGGCCTGCGGTCAATC
The DNA here is from genome assembly GCA_036960615.1 of Cocleimonas sp. Taxonomy (GTDB): domain Bacteria; phylum Pseudomonadota; class Gammaproteobacteria; order Thiotrichales; family Thiotrichaceae; genus Cocleimonas. Next base: position 29,689 of record JBALXO010000039.1, read on the forward strand.
TTGTAATTGCTGCGAGTATCTGGTTATGGCTAAGCTCAACTAACTCGATGGTACCGCTAGAAGAACTTAGTCTAACGGGTGAAGGTTTTCTGCAGAAGCTTCTACTGATTAACATAATATTAGCTGTTTTTAATATGTTACCAGCTTTTCCTATGGACGGTGGAAGAGTGTTACGAGCAGCTTTAGCGATGAATATGGATCATAACCGAGCAACCCAGTTGGCTGCCAGAATCGGTCAGTGGCTTGCTTTATGGTTGGGTTTCCTCGGTCTTTTATATAACCCTTTTCTAATTGTTATAGCGCTGTTCATCTGGATAGGTGCAGCTGCTGAAGCGAATATGGAGCAAGTTAAGACGACAATTTCAGGAATGGCTGTTGGCAGAGCAATGTTAAGTGACTTTCAAGTGTTATCACCTGATGAGCCACTTAGTCGTGCCATCGAACTCACCTTGGCTGGCAGTCAGGCAGAATTCCCTGTGGTGAAAGATGAAGTGATGGTCGGCGTGCTTAACCAAGCAAATTTACTAAGCGGTTTACAACAACAAGGAGACACTTCACAAGTTAAAGAATATATGCAGAAGGATGTTCAGAGTGCAGAAATAAATGAGCCTTTGGAAGCAGTTCTGAAACGTCTGCAAAGCAGCAAATGCCGTTTACTTTCTGTGAATGAAGACAATAAGCTAGTAGGGATTATAAACCTCGACAATATCATGGAGCTTATCAATATACAGACAGCTCTGCATGAGACTGATAAAGGTCATGCCAAGTGGGGGGCATAACAGGCGATCATTGTTATGTTGTTTCATACCTTCAAAACTAGGTGTATGTCCTGACAAGAAAGGAATAACAGCTTATTATTCAAATTCTTGTCCTTTCACTGATTATTGTATAAATCAATTACTCAGAGAATATCCAAAAAATAAGAATATTCCCCTTGTACTCCACCATATAAAAAGTAAGAAAGAAGGACGTAAAATGCCTATCCCATGGATTATAAACAG
>JBALXO010000040.1:0-2565 GCA_036960615.1 Cocleimonas sp.
CAATTAATTCATTTAAATCTGTATCAATCAATTCACCATTTTTAACTTTCCATTCGCCCGCAACCATAACGGCATCAGCTTTTGAGGCACCACATAAAAGAAGTGCTGCCAACGGGTCTCCAGCTCCAGAAAAACGAACTTCATCGAGTTTAAATAAAGCAAGGTCAGCTTGTTTTCCGACTGCAATATCACCGATATCATCACGCCCAATGCACTGTGCAGAACCTTTGGTTGCCCAGCGATAGGCATCGAAATGGGTGATCGCCTCAGAGCCATAACGCAAACGCTGAAGCATTAAAGATTGGCGAACTTCTTGGATTAAATTAGAGCAATCATTTGAAGCAGAGCCATCAACGCCTAATCCGACGGGACTACCTGCTTTTTCTAAATCGAGGATTGGGCATTGGCCTGAGCCCAAAATCATATTGGAGCTTGGACAATGCGTTACTGCTACGCCAGCCTTACCTAAACGTACAATTTCGTCGTCATTGAAGTGAATGCCGTGTGCCAGCCAAACATCATCCGACATCCAGCCTACTTGTTCTAAATAATCTACAGGGCGAACGCCAAATAATTTGAGGCAGAATTCGTTTTCATCGTGTGTTTCGGCCAAATGTGTATGCAGACGTACGTTTTTCTGTCTCGCCAAAACTGCGCTTTCCTTCATCAAATCTTCAGTAACACTAAAAGGCGAGCAGGGCGCTAATGCAACTTGTAGCATCGAACCTTCGCCGGCATCGTGGTATTGGTCGATAACACGTTCACAGTCGGCAAGAATGGCATCTTCAGTTTGAATGGTATTTCGGGGCGGTAGTCCACCTTCGTCTTCGCCTAAGCTCATAGAACCACGAGTTAGTGTTGCACGGATACCAACACTGTTAATCGCATCGACTTGAATATCTAATGCTTCGCGTGCAGTTTCAGGGAAAATATAATGATGGTCTGCTGCAGTGGTACAACCTGATAACAAAAGCTCAACGCCTGCCAAGCGCGTCGATACGTGAATCATATCTTCAGTAAGTCCAGCCCAAACGGGATAAAGACTTTTTAGCCAAGCAAACAGTTCTTTATTGATAGCGTCCGGATGAGCGCGTGTGAGCGTTTGGTAAAAGTGATGATGGGTATTGATTAAGCCAGGAAGAATAACGTGTTCTGAAGCATCAATAGTGTTATCAACAACTGAAGAAGGCTTTGCACCTAAGGCTATTAACTCTAGTATTTTGTCGTTTTCAATAACGACTCCACCGCGAGCGTCAATATCGTAATCAACAGCATCATCAACAAGGATGGCGAGGGGATTTTTTAACCATGTTTTCATTAATGAAGCAGCTCTTTAAGAAGTGACTGCTTTACATATTACGTTTTTCTTTGTATTAAATTCAACTTAAATAAATGATGAAAAAGGTAGGGGGTGTCTTTTTTTAGTGCATATAAGTTTTAGCTTCTTCACCAGGATAAGGTAATCCTGCAATTTGCCAAAGTTGAAGACAGCTTCCAAATAGAGTTCTTACTGCGTCTTTCTCTTGGCCAAGTTCACGACATACGCGACGCATTGGCGGTATTGCGCCAAGACGTAGATATTTATCACGTAAAAAGTGAATGATATCCCAATGAGGTTCAGTCAACTCAGCTATCTCTGCATTGGCTGCTAACTGCTCTGCTAAAGCTTCTGTCCAAGTTTCTGCATTAATGATGAAATCGTCTTCATCGAATAATGAGAGTAGAGACTGATCTGTAGTAGTTAATGGTGATGTTGTTGTGAACATATTGTTCTCCAAATTCTTTCTAACGTTGGAGTTTATTTTGCTCTAGTTGTTAGATTCTGCAAAATGATATAAATCGACGCTCTTATCTAATTCTGTAATAAGGTGACTGATTTTTTTGGTTCATTTACTGTTGGAGTGTAGGTTTATGATTAAAAATTTAGTTAAGCATTTTATTGAACTGTAAAAATTACACCCCCTGCCTTTTTAGTATTTCTTAGGGATTAGATATATAAATTTACAAGGCTTTGCAGCTAACGCCATTCAGGGGATATTTAGCACCTGTTTTCTCATACACTAAATGGCATGAAGTTTCGTTTGAAAACAAAGAAAAACGATGTATTTCCGGAATCCCAAGAATTAAGCCATTTGCTGCATTTGAGTTAATTCCTGTAAATAACTTTTTCTCAAGAGTGTGTTGGGAGTTATTTATAAATGCATTTGTAGTAAGTGAGATTTTTTTACCATTTAATGCCAATGACATCGCTTGACTGATTATTTGAGTGTTTTCAGTACTCGATTCTAAAAGAATGGCTGGCCCTGACTTTTGGCTAACCATCACAGTACTACAGGCGCTTAAAAAACTGAAAGCACATGCTGATGTTACCGTCAGACAAAGTCGCATTTTTTTATTTTCCATGGTTTCATTTTCTTATAATTAATCATCTATAAACAGTTATTATCTAAGCAGTATTTGTTTTAGCATTAACTTTGAACGAACACGATCGTCATTGAGTAAATCACCTTCTTCTGTTGATTCTATTTGACCTGATAATGACTTACGAGCTGCACGAAATGCGTT
>JBALXO010000040.1:2665-7109 GCA_036960615.1 Cocleimonas sp.
TTACCACACGTTTTTTCACCAATCTGAATCACTTCAACTCCAATTCCCTGAAGTCCATTTATCAAGGCTTCACTTGCTGAACAGGTTGAGGCTGTGGTTAGCACGAATACTCTATCGAGGTTAAGTGTAGGTAATGCGGTGTTTGACGAAACAGTTAGGTTTAAACCTGTATTGTAGAACGGATACTCTTGTATTGGGTTACCTGAGACCGGATCGCTATCAGGATATTTGTCGTTAAAAACGGGCTTGTAGTAAGTTCTGTTAGTGGTATTGCTAGGTCCTGCAATCATGTATGCCAATTGCGACGAAATGGCCAAAAATCCACCTCCGTTATAACGAAGATCAAGGACTAAGTCTGAGACTCCCGTGTCCGCTAAAAAAGCAAATGAACTAGTTAAGGATTCTTCAGCAACAAAAGTTCCAAAGGTATTGAATGTTAAGTATCCTACTCTTTCGTTTGTAGCACTATTAGTGAAAAAGGTTGTATTTTGAACAGGATTTTCAGCAATTACTGAGGAATTTAATGTAACTGTTCTTGATGTTGTGCTTCCAGGGTTGACGAGTGTAAAACTATGATTTTCATTCGCTGAACGTGGAAATAAACCATTATTCAAAGTATCTATATCATTTCCAAATATCAAGTCAGCACCATCTACAGTGGTTATTTCGCTTCCTCTAACTACGTTAGATAAATCTGCAGATGAGCCTGGTTCTACATAGAGTACAACGGCTTTTCTGGGTGGACTGCTCTCTAATAATCTAAATGTCATTCCATAGCTTACAGATGATCCAGTCGATACTTGTTGCTCGTTTTCAGCAGTATCAACAAAGAAATGAAACTGGTCTCTAGGAGTTCCAGAAGGGGTGGTTGCGTTTGTTTTCAAAGTTCCAAAATACTCACGAGGTGTAGCAGCAGTGTCTGTATCGGTATCAGCTAATTCGCGATACCAGAGGTAAACATCTTCACTCCAAGAGCGTAACCACATTTTCTCTAAAAAGTTAGATCCATTTTTATCAGGATAGCTGGCAGTAGCAGTCGATGCTCTTGGACTTTCGCAGTAATCTTTTAATGAACTAGGGTCAGGATATACTCCGCGTTGCCACTCTGTTGGTAGTGCACTTGTCGAAGAGCCTGAAGACCCGCCCCCGCAAGCACTAAGGATTGTTGTTATGAATAAAAAAGTGCTTAGTTTTACGTAAAGTACTTGAATTTGTTCAAGATTTTATCTCCTGTTTGTTTTTCAGAATTATACAGTTAGTTTGTATAATAGTATTGTTTAGGCAATAAAATGAGTATTTTGCTTGCAGTACTTAAATAGAAAGCACCAGACGAGACAATATTGGAGCATAGCGATGATTAATGAAAAGCGAATTCCAAGAAACAGTCAAAAAGGTGGTGGGTGTCATTTAAACTTTATTAAAATAATGTTAATTTCTATTGCTTGTATAATCTTAATCCACTTATAAATGAGGTCAATTTTGCTAAATAAATCATCGTTAGATATTTTTCTTTTAGAAGATGAATTAACAATTAATGAAGGTAAAAGTGGGTTGCCTCAAATAAAAATAGATAACAAATATGGCAGTGCCTTGATCTCTATTTATGGTGCGCAGCTGTTGTCATATAAGACTAAAATGAATCAAGAAAATGAGCTGTTATTTGTTAGTGAATCTGCGTATTTTGAAGAGGGTAAAGCTATCAAGGGAGGCATTCCCATCTGTTGGCCTTGGTTTGGTAGAGATCCTGAAAATTTAGGTCGACAAATGCACGGCTTTGCCCGGAATATGTTGTGGCAGATAGAAGAAACTGAATCAATAAACGATGAAGGTACTAAAGTGGTTTTGTCATTAAGTGAATCTGATGAATCTTATAAACTTTGGCCGCATGATTTTAAAGTCATACTAACGATTAATGTGGGTAAAACGCTGCGACTATCACTGCAAACAGTAAATACTGGTAATAAAGCCTTCTCAATCACTCAAGCTTTACATGCTTATTTTGGAGTTGAGGATATAGGGCAAACACAAGTGGCTGGTTTAGACGGAGTTAAATATATAGATACCGTAAACGGAGCTAATAAGTCTGAAATGCAAGAAGGTAGTATTAGCGTAAATCAGGAAATCGATCGTATTTATACCGATGTTCCCAATCGAACAGTGCTGATTGATCAGAAGTCGAAAAGAGAAGTGGTAATCGATTCTAGTGGAAGTAAAACAACGGTTGTTTGGAACCCGTGGATAGCGATCAGTAAAAGCAGTGGAGATTTAAACGACGATGCCTATAAACGTTTCATTTGTATTGAAACAGCGAATGCTGCAGAGGATGTTGTAGTGATTGAGCCGAGTGACTCATTCACTATAGAAGCTGAGTATAAAGTTAACGTTTACTCAGTTTTATGATTTTTAATTAAGCGTTTTTGTATTGTTCAGAATGTCGTCAAGATCAGGATCCGCATCAACTTTTCCGCCAACAATAATTTCTTCATCTGTGGCATCACGAACCGATAGAACTTTGAGATTGAAAATAACTTCTCTGCCACACAGTGGGTTATTGCCATCAACTGTCAAAGTTTTGTCATCAAATCTTGTGACGATAAAGTTTTTTGCTTCACCTCGGCTGTTTTCCATGCTGATGGTAGCACCAAGTTCACGGAAATCTTCAGGGACGTTTTCGATCGCATCGGTAAATACCAATGTCTCATCTCTTTCGCCATAAAGCTCAGTACAATCTATAGGAACTTCTATAACATCACCTACTGCTTTGCCTGTTAACGCTGAGGTCACATCAGAGGCTAGCACTGGATTCTCAGAGCCGTGTACATAGCCTATTGGGTATTCAATTTTCACCAACGATTCGTTGGTTTTTTTGTCAGTGATCTCGTAGCTAAGTTCAACTAATTTGTCATCTTTGATAATGTTATTCATTGTTTTCTATCTTACGTTAAATTTTTCGATGTTATTTTTCAGCCTAAGTTGCAGGCTATGCTTTAGGACTAATATAGAGACTCTAACGTCTTTATTTAAAACAAAGACACACTGAATATTTTCACATAGGTATCTTCATAGCCTAATACCATTCTTCCTAGCCATTCCCCTTCTTGTTTTTTACTTTTCTGTCTGATCAGAACAGTTACATGCTCTCCACGACGGATAGTGCCTAAAATCTCAAAATCTGGAGATAGGTTTTGGGCTAATTCGCTATGAACAAACTGTTTGCCAATTTCCATTTCATTGGCACCAGCACGTAGCGTTTTAGAGAAATGCTCAATAAACATAAGGTAGTTTTTATTGTTAGAATATTTGATCAGCTTTTCCCACCAAGGGCCAGCTATCTCAAAAAGTTCTTCATCGCTCATATCTATAATGTTCATCAACTACTCTCCAAAATAAATTTTGTGTACAGAAACCAAAAGAGAATCTTCAGGTCTTTGGTTTAACTTTCACTTTTGTTAAAAAAATGACATCACTGCTGAGCCGTTCTGCGATTCTCTTAACAAAAGTGCCTTACATAAAGTAAGGCACTGATATTGCTTTTAAACGATTATTAAGCTTTTGGCTTAGCTTTCGCCTTTGCTTTAACAGGGGCTTTCGCCTTAGCTGGAGCTTTTTTCTTAGCAGCTACTTTCTTCTTCGCAGGTGCTTTTTTCTTAGCTGGTTGAGCTTCTTCTTCATCACCAATAATGTGATAAATAGGCGCTTTTCTTATCTTGTATTCACCTGTTTCAGGGTTACGACGAGAAACAGTTAGTACATGCCAGTTTTCATCATCAAGCTGCATCTTGTCACCGCGGTAGTAGTAACCAGGCCAGCGAGTTTCTTCACGGAACAATGTATGCTCAAGAACTGACTCAGAAGTTAAGATACGGTGCTTAAGTTCCCATGCGCGTAATAGCTCATGAATATCTTTAGCCGCGATTCCGCCGTCCCAATCTTCTGCAAGAAGGCCAATCTTCTTAAGTCCGATATTCAACAGCTTGTCGTTAGTCATGTAGCTTACAGTTACACCACCACAGTACTCATCCATCAATTTCTGTAGACGATCTAAGCCTTGACGTGGGTTGATGTAATATGGGTTAACTGTTCCCGCAGTAATGTGGTTACGATAAACCTTGTAAGTTTCCATTGGTTGGTAAATTTGTGTTTTACGCTTTTCGATCTGCGCTTCAGACACGTTAATACCGTCAGCTTTGCCGTCATTGATATATTGAACAGCCGCTTTAGCCGCTAAACGACCTTCAGTGAATGAGCCAGATGAGAATGCATGTGGTGTTCCACCTACAGCATCACCTGCACCAAACAAACCTTGAACTGTAGTCATACGGTTGTAACCCCAGAAGTACTCATCTGGTGAAACATCTTCAGGCCCTGAACACCAAGCGCCACAACCAGTAGCGTGTGAGCCCATTACATAAGGCTCTGAGGTAGTTAATTCTGGGTTTTCATA
>JBALXO010000040.1:7209-11111 GCA_036960615.1 Cocleimonas sp.
TCATTTCAGCGCCAGCTTCGATCATAAGACCGTAAGCAGAACCTGATGACCATGGTGCGTACCAAACACGACCAGCGCCTTCACCAACTGAGCGAGGCTTGTATATGTTTGAAGCGCCACCAGCACCAACGATTACAGTCTTTGACTTAAATACATGGTAGTTACCAGTACGTACGTTAAAACCTACAGCACCACCAACACGGTTTTCATGATTATCATCCATTAAAAGATGAGTAACACAAATACGGTTGAATACTTGGTCTGCTGACTTCTTAGCCGCTTCAGCAACTATTGGCTTGTATGATTCGCCGTGAATCATGATCTGCCATTTGCCTTCACGCTGGTAAGTACCTGTTTTTTCGTTACGCATAATGGGTAGGCCCCATTCTTCGAACTGATGTACTGCCGAGTCAACGTGACGTGCCATATCAAATAGCAAATCTTCGCGAACCATGCCCATCAAATCATTACGTGCATAGCGTACGTGATCTTCTGGCTTGTTCTCGCCAAAACGCGTACCCATGTAACAGTTAATCGCATAAAGACCCTGAGCAACAGCTCCAGAACGGTCAATGTTTGCTTTTTCTGCGATGATTATTTTTTTGTTTTTGCCCCAGTATCTAGCTTCAAAAGCTGCACCTGTGCCGCCTAAGCCAGCACCAACGACAAGAACATCAATGTCATCTTCAATAATTGTATCGAATGCCATTAGTAGTAAACTCCTTCTTTCATTACTAGTTTGCTTGCTTCTAGCGTATGTAATCCACCTTCGTCAAAACGAACGTACTTAGGCTCGTTATAAAGTAGTTGGCTATCACGCATGCTGTCAGCAGGCTCTTCAGCTTTATTCAAGTCTGGAATTCCTTCACCCCATGGAACAGTAGTAATCGGAGCAATTAAGTCCCAATCTTTCTTACCGTTACGGAAGATGATTCTCCAGGCGATAACGCCTTTCTCTTCATCGCGACGAACACGAACTGAGCTACCTAAAGGTGCAAAGTCAGCGTAACCACGAACAGAGATAGCATTGTGTGGGCATGCTTTAACGCATGAATAACACTCCCAACACATATCAGGTTCAATATTGTAAGCACGACGGATATCAGTATCGATATGCATGATGTCAGAAGGACAGATGTCGACACACTGGCCACAACCATCACAACGAGTCATATGTACGTAAGTAGGCATAAAATTTCTCCTAAGTTATTTTTATAAAATAAATGTTAATAATTATTAGCAGATTCGCGACTAATTCCTTTACCCATATTTGGTGGATTCTTACCCATGTAAGTTGGAATATCAGGGAATTTTGCTTGAAGAGCAGGATCTGATAGATCAGGCATATCAGGTAAACCTTCACGGCTACCGTCTGCCCAAACCATCTTCTTTTGGTAAGCCGCTGCTGGCTTGAAGAACATGTGAGCAAATTTAGACCAAATCACACCACAAAATAAGAATGTGGTAGAAATGATAAATAGAGCAAATAAGATGCCGAACTGAGCACCAAACATTGACCAAAGCACTCCGAAGGTACTCATCGCAAGCAATGAAAGGATGAACATATCTGCTCTAAAAGCGATCTTGTGCCAAGGTTTAGCTTCAGATGCAAGATCTACACGGATACCAAACCAGAACCAGTAACCACCAGCGGCTAGACTTAGTGCACCAAGGTGCCAGAAGAACGTTAAGATTGGAGCATCAGAAGTTGGGTAAGCAAAAATCAGAATCGCAGTAGTCACTACAAAGACTATGAATCCATACATAGTCATCAAATGAGACAATCTTCTCTTTGGGTTCGTAAGTTCTGCAGATGTTAATACTTCATTTTTCAAAGTATCGACCATGAAACCTGTTTTTTCAGCACTAGTTAGCTTTTTTGAAGCATGCTTCTCTTGATTCTTTGAATGCTCAAAAAAGTATTTCGCACTTTTTTTGTGCCAGATATCAAAAAGTACGCCACCAATAACAAAAAGTACCATCAACATTACATAGCCTTTCATTAACTCAGGTGTAAAGAAGTTCGGCATTTCGGCATTTAGTCGCGCGAAAGGGTTGTCTACTAAAAACATTATTATTCCTCCAAAAGAAAGTTACTATATTATTTGATTCAAAAAATCAACGAGGCATTGTAGCAAAAACACCGAGTTTAGACTCTAAGTTTAACTCATTTAGCTATCCGTATTTTATTGGAGCCTATAAGTTATACTAATTACGGATGTAAGTTATTCAAATAAATAATAATTTTCTACTCTCTTGATTAGGGGGCTAAACAGAAAGTGGTCAATTAAACGTCGCTCATAATCTTTTAAGTAATAGTTAAAAGCAAATTCCCCCTTTCAGATGGGGATTTTAGTGATTAGCTTGGTTTGACATCTTTGTGACTAACGAGAATTCAATGCGTTCTTGAAAAGTGCCAAAAAGATAGGGGGTGTCTTATTATTAAAAATACCTTCGATAACTTATGTATAATTACACACTGGTTTATTGAATATATTGAGTATAAATATTATGCTGATTTACTAGGGTTTTGCTGAATGTTATTGTTCATGAAAGCTCATTAAAATATTGGACTACTTTGCAATGGATTGTGAAAACAAAAATAACATGAAGAATAAATCATTACTCAAATTCGCCTTCATTAACTGCAGCTTATTTTTAAGTTTGGGATTTGCTCCTATCTATGCAGAAAATCTGCTACAAGTTTATGAGCATGCTAAAACTAATGATGTTCAATTAAAAATAAGCGAAGCAGGTTTTTTAGCGGCATTAGAGGCTAAACCGCAAGTTATTTCAGGTCTGAAGCCGCAAGTAGATATTACTGCAAGTGCAAATTACGGTTTAAACTATACAGGTCGAGCTTTAAGTAGAGATGATGGTTCCGCATTTTTCAATTTAGGGTATGACTTAACGCTTAGTAAATCATTAATAAATAAACAACTCGATGCACAGATTGAACAAGTCGATGCATCAATTTTACAATCTAAAGCAAACCTAGAATCAGATCGGCAGGATTTGATTATTCGAGTTGCTGAATCATATTTTGAATACTTAAATGCCAAAGAAACTTTAGCATTTAGAAAATCAGAAGTTGTAGCGATCGGCAAACAACTTAATCAAGCAAAAGCATTTTTTGAGGCAGGACGTTCTGCTATTACTGATGTTAAAGAGGCTCAGGCGAAGTTTGACTTAGCCAATGCTCAGATTTCAGTTGCGAATCAACAAATTGATGTAGCTAATGAGCAGTTGCGTGCGATAACGACTCGTTATTACAAAAATTTAAATGGAGCTTCTGACAGTATTCCTTTGTTGATTCCCGCTCCAAATAACATCGAGTCGTGGGCAAAAGTTGCAGTGGCAAACAGCAAACAATTGCTGGCTGCTAAATATGGTGTTGATATTGCGCAAGGTAATGTTGATATTCAACATGCTGCTAGGAACCCAACGATTAATATCGTTGCAAGACAAGGCACTACATCAACCTTCGGTGATGACACGGTTGATAGAGATAGTATTGATGGTTCGGTCGGATTACAGTTGAGTATGCCGATTTTTGATGGTGGCAATATCTCATCACGCGTGCGTCAATCAAGATTACAACTTCAACAAGCAAGACAGCAATTAGAATTACAAAAGCGTTTAGCTGTACAGCAATCACGAGCTGCTTATCTCACTATCGTTTCAGGACTTGCTCAAGTGAAAGCTTTAAGACAAGCGCTAAACTCAACGCAAGCTGCATCAAACGCAACACAAGCAGGTTTTGAAGCAGGTACACGTACTGCGATAGATGTTTTGGTTTCGTTACGCGAGACTTTTTCAGCGAGACGAGATTACTCAACAGCACGCTATGCTTTCTTATTAAATACGCTGAGATTAAAACAAGCGGTAGGAACACTAACGGA
>JBALXO010000040.1:11211-12452 GCA_036960615.1 Cocleimonas sp.
TCACCAATCATCATTGATGGGGCAGATGTATTACCGCTAATGAGTTTTGGCATGATAGAAGCATCGATTACGCGCAAGTTTTTCATTCCGATGACTTTGAGTGTTTTCGGGTCAACCACTGACATATCATCCACTCCCATCTTGCAGGTACCTACAGGATGGTAAACGGTGGTGGTAGTCTCTCTTAGGTATTTTAGGATTTGTTCATCGCTCTGAATGTCTTTTCCTGGGGCCATCTCTTCGCCTCGTATATCATCAAATACTGGAGACGCAAGCACCTCGCGCGCTTTTCTTATACCTTCTATTAATACCTTGCGATCTTGTTCTTTAGCAAAAAAGTTGTGATCGATAATTACATTTCGGTGCGTGCCATCATTGGCCAATTTCACCGTGCCTTTGCTCTCAGGTCTTAATACGCAGGTGAATATGGAATAACCATGGCCAAATTCAAAGCTTTTGCCACGATGGCTCCTGTAGAGCGGCGTGAAATGAATTTGTAAATCGGGATCATCACCGGCTTCTTCTGCAAACTTTGTTTTCGCAAAGCCACCGACTTCAGTGTAATTGGTTGTCCACCAACCCATACGCTTCAGAAAATATTTAAACGGAGCAGGAAATACATGTGGAAATAAAGTACGCAACGAAACACCTATTGATCGTGAACTATCAGAGCGAACGGTGACCATACAATCAATATGGTCTTGAAGGTTTTCTCCCACACCTTTTAAGTCTTTTATACATTCAATACCTAATTCTTTCAGTTCGTTGGCATTGCCGATTCCAGACGCCATGAGTATTCGTGGTGTAGAGATTACCCCTGAACTTAAGATAACTTCTTTATTACAGTTGAGTATTTGCGTTTGGCCATTTTGTTCGATATTGATACTAGTGACTTGGTCGTCTTCAATGTTTAATGACAATACTTCTGTATTCGTCATTACGGTTAAATTTGGGCGTAAATCACGTATTGGCTTTACAAATGCAGTGTAACTACTGACTCGTGCGCCGTTCTTTTGTTTGATGTTATAAGTTCCCAAGCCTAATTGGGATTCAGCATTAAAGTCGGTGTTTTTGGGTAGGCCAATATGCTCACCTGCTTTAACAAACATCTTACTTACTTTATTAGTATCTTGGGGTTTTACCACGCTTAATTCACCGTCAAAACCATGGTATTTGGCACTCTGATCAGCTTGATTATTTTCTAATTTTTTGAAAATAGGGAGCACATCATCATATGACCA
>JBALXO010000040.1:12552-22242 GCA_036960615.1 Cocleimonas sp.
ATCAGGATTAGCGCTCAAACGATTAGCTACTACGCAGCCTGATGCTCCTGCTCCAATGATTATGTAGTCATATGATTTCATTATTTTTCTCAAGAATATTACTGTAAATACCTAAACAAACTCTACTTTAAGTTCCTAAATAGCTTTGTTACTCCAAACATCGACTCTAAGCTTTCTATACGTTCTCGACTGCTGTCCCAGCTCTGGTTTTGAATTTGTGCCAATAGGGCTTCGACAATAAAAGTAATTGCCATGGTCGAATCCAAACTCGATGGCACTTCCACCAGAGATTTAAAGGAATATTCAGTATGCTTACCTATTGGAGAGCCCCATTGATCGGTAAATAAAACGATCGTGCAACCGCGCTCATTCACTAAGTTTGCCAGTTTTTGCAGGTCTTTTTCATAGCGACGAATATCAAAAATCACCAAAACTGAATTCTCATCCATATCTAAAATATACTGTGGCCAAACGTTTGAAGACTCACTTAATAGCGTTACTTTTGGTCTTATAATTTGTAAATGGTTGAAAAAATAATCGGCATTTGATCGAGTGATTCTGCCGCCCACTAAAAATATTCTTCTTTCTACATCTCCTAAAATTTCAGCGACCTGGTCGAATGATTTTTGGTCTAATCTATCTAAAGTGTGACGTAGGTTGGCTGCAACCGCATCAGCAAATTGATGTGAGATATGTTTATTTGAAGAATCGGTAATCCATGAATCATGCTTTGAAACAGGCTTCTTAATTTGTGCCGCGACTTCTTCGCGCAATGCTTCCTGCATTTTCGAAAAACCATCAAAGCCTAATTTCTTTGCCAGCCTAACTACGGTAGGTGTTGAAACATTGGCGATAGAAGCAAGTGCGGTAATCGATTGCATTCCTGCAACTGGGTAGTCAGTCAATAATATGCTCGCAACTTGGCGCTCAGAATGAGTAAGACCTTCCATGCAGTCACTCAAAATATCTTTAACGATGCCTGTGCCTGATCTCATTTGAACCACCAAAAACCGAATAAATTATGAAGATTTGATTATACCTAAATCAGTATCTAGACTTTCGCAGAAATAATATTGACATAAATATATATTTTGTACAGAATTGTACATAATGAAAGCTAGCAATACATCAATTAATTTATTTGCTGAAAATGAAGCCTCTGCAGCTGAACTAATTAATCCTAATGGTAAAGCGCCAATTGTTCTAATTTGTGAACATGCATCAAATTTTATTCCATCATCTTTGCGTAAGTTAGGTTTAAGTTCAGAGAGCATGTTGTCACATGCAGCATGGGATATTGGTGCATACGAGATGGCTTGCAAGATAAGTGAACTACTTGATGCTCCACTAGTTGCGTCGAGAGTATCGAGGCTTGTTTATGATTGTAATAGAGCACCAGAATCAGGTATTGGGATACCTAGTAAAAGTGAAAAAATAGAAGTCCCCGGTAATAGAAATTTAAGCAAAAACGAAAAAGATGATCGAGTTAATCAGGTTTATAAGCCTTTTCATGAGCTGATAGATCTAACAATTCATCATCCTGATCGTTTGGCGTTTTCGGCACTACATGCATCACCCGCGATCATTACCATTCACAGTTTCACTCCAGTCTTTTTTGACGAAGTGCGTTCGGTGGAGTTGGGCATACTCCATGACAAAGACGATCGCTTAGCAAAACTAATGATGCAAGAAGCCACAAGCCGGACCACATTAAAAACCGAATTCAACTCACCTTATGATGTCAGCGACAATGTCATGCACACGATTAACAAGCATGCTCTTGATCAAGGTTTTATGAATGTGATGATAGAAGTTAAGAATGACTTGCTTTCGAATCCATCTGATATTAATTCAATTGCGACTGATTTGAGTATGGTTATTAAAGAGGCTTTAGCAAAAGCATAAACGTTTATATTTAATTCGAACTTATTAAAATATGGTTAAAGAATAAAATGACAGCACCAAAAAAACTTACTTTTGAAAGCCTAAAGTCGGACGTTAACGACGGCAATATTGATACCGTTCTCGTGTGTCTCGTTGATATGCAAGGACGATTAATGGGAAAAAGATTCCACGCGCAAAGTTTTGTAGATAGCGCCTATGAAGAAACCCATTGTTGTACTTATTTGCTTGCGACCGATTTAGAAATGGAAACGCCCGATGGTTATGCATCCACAAGTTGGGAAGCGGGCTATGGCGACTACGTGATGAAGCCAGATTTATCAACATTACGTTATGTGCCTTGGCTTGAAGGAACGGCGATGGTGCTGAGTGATGTCATCGATCATAAAACACATAAACCTGTGCCTCATTCACCCAGAGAAATGCTTAAAGGACAAATTGCTAGACTCGCAACTCTTGGTTTTTCCGCGAGCATGGCAACTGAATTAGAGTTTTTTATATTCAAAGAAAGCTTTGAAGAATTAGCCACAAATGATTATAAGCAAATGACGCCGATTAGTGCGTATAACCAAGATTACCACATCTTCCAAACTACCAAAGAAGAGGGCGTAATGCGGCCTCTAAGAAATCACCTTTATGAAATGGGTATTCCTGTTGAAGGTTCTAAAGGTGAAGCAGACGCAGGACAAGAAGAACTGAATATTAAATATGATGAAGCTCTAGCCTGTGCCGATCATCACACCATTGCAAAACACGCCACCAAAGAAATTGCCTGGCAAAAAGGTCATGCAGTGACGTTTTTGCCTAAGTGGGATCAAAAGCGCATAGGCAGTTCGTCTCATGTGCATCAGTCTTTATGGAAAGACGGGAAGTCTGCTTTTTTTGATGATAGCTGCGAATTTGGTAAATCAGAAATAATGGATAATTACATGGCGGGCTTAATTAGCTACGCGACTGAATTCACTTATTTCATGGCGCCTTATGTGAATAGTTATAAACGTTTCGCGAAAGGCAGTTTCGCTCCCACTAAAATTGTTTGGTCAGTTGATAATCGCACTGCGGCATTTAGATTATGCGGTGCTGGAAGCACGGGTATTAGAGTTGAATGTCGAGTGCCAGGCGCGGATATGAATCCCTATCTAGCTCAAGCAGCGATGTTAGCTGCTGGTATCAAAGGTATAGAAGAAAAGATGTCATTACCGCCAGAATTTAGTGGCAATGTTTATGATAGCGATGCTGAATCAATTCCAAGCAACTTATACAAATCCACCGAAACCTTAAGAAACTCTAATATGCTTAATGAAGCCTTTGGCGAAGAAGTGGTTAAGCACTATGTGAGATGTGCAGAAGTTGAAGTTGAAGCATTCGAAAAAGTAGTCACCGACTGGGAAGTTCAACGTGGCTTTGAGAGAGTATAAATACAATGGTTAAAAGTAATAATAAGATTTTGAAATGTATCTCTCCTGTAGACGGTAGTTTGCTCGCAGAACGTGAAACCCTATCGTCTCAACAAGCATTTAATGCGACAGTTCGATCGAAAACAGCTCAAGCCGATTGGGCAAAACGTTCTATTCAAGAAAGAGTTGAATTGGTCAATGCGGCTGTCTTGAAACTAGGTGAGAAGCAAGAAGAAACAACGCTTGAGTTGGCTAAGCAAATGGGTCGTCCCGTTAAACATGGTGGCGAATATTCAGGTTTTCGCTTTCGTGCTGAAACCATGGCTGCTCTTGCTGAAAAAGCCTTAGCGCCAATCATTGTTGAAGATAGCGATACATTTGTTCGCAGAATTGATCGTATTCCTTTGGGTGTAGTACTCGTAGTTGCTCCATGGAATTACCCTTATATGTCAGCCGTGAATACAGTTGTGCCAGCACTCATCGCAGGCAATACGGTTATTCTAAAACATTCAGAGCAAACCCTATTAGTAGGTGAACGCATAGAAAAAGCGTTTCACGATGCTGGCATTCCAACAGATGTTTTCCAAAATATATTTTTGAGTCACGAAACAACCAGCGAGCTGATTAGCTCTAATGTATTTGATTTTGTTAATTTTACAGGATCAGTCGGTGGCGGCAAAGCAATGGAAAAAGCAGCCGCAGGAACTTTCACTGGCGTAGGCACAGAATTGGGAGGCAAAGATCCAGGATATGTCAGAGCGGATGCGGATATTGATGCTGCAGTCGATACTTTAATCGATGGAGCTATGTACAACAGTGGTCAATGTTGTTGTGGTATCGAACGGATATACGTTCATGAAAGTTTGTTTGACGAGTTTATACAGAAAGCCACAGCCATCGTACAAGGGTATAAATTAGGTAATCCACTAAACCCAGAGACAACCATAGGGCCGATGGCAAATCTGCGTTTTGCAAATGAAGTGCGTGTGCAAATTGATGAAGCGATTGGCCAAGGTGCAAAGCGTTGTGTTGAAGTGTTTGCTGAAGATGATGGTGGCGCGTATTTAAGCCCAACCATTCTAGTCGATGTTACTCACGATATGAAAGTCATGCGCGAAGAGTCATTTGGTCCTGTAGTAGGAATTATGCCTGTAAAAGATGACGATGAAGCGATTGCGCTAATGAACGATAGCGATTTCGGCCTAACTGCATCTATCTGGACTAAAGATGCTGATAAAGCGTATGAAATCGGTTCGCAACTTGAAACGGGAACCGTCTATATGAATCGCTGTGACTTTGTTGATCCTGAGTTGTGTTGGACTGGATGCAAGGACACTGGCCGTGGTGGGGGCTTATCTATTATTGGTTACCACAATTTAACCCGCCCAAAATCATTCCATTTAAAGAAGCAATAAGGCTGTCCGAATACAAAACAGTTAGGAAGTAAAAGCCATTCGCAAGTAAAAGGATTTATAGAACGATGCCGACTATTGCAATACTTTTCGTCAAGTACGTAGATAAATTCAACTATGGAGTTGGGCGTATTGTTATGTATGGGATATTCCTCATGATCGGCATTTTAATGTGGTCGAGTATTTCCAAAGCTGCATTTACCATCCCCGCTTTTTGGACCTTAGAAGTAGCGCAGTTTGTACTTGTTGGTTATTACTTATTGGGAGGCGCTTATTCCATTCAATTAGGTTCAAACGTTCGGATGGATCTCTTCTATTCCGAATGGTCCGATCGACGCAAAGCGTGGACAGACAGCTTCACTGTACTGTTATTAATTTTCTATCTCGGCGTGCTTTTATACGGCGGCATCGACTCCACTCTATATGCGATTAAATACCAAGAACTTAGCCCTAGTCTGTGGCGTCCCTTAATGTGGCCGATAAAGGTCATTATGTGTACTGGGATCTTTTTAATGTTACTCCAAGCTGTTTCTGAACTGATCAAAGACATTGCTACACTTCGCGGAGCGCCAATCAATGTCGTATGAATTAATCGCCTTTTTTATGTTTGCCTCCATGATGTTTATGCTGTTTACAGGACAGCGTGTATTTGGAGCTATAGGTGGTATCGCTGCTATCGCGGCACTGACTCTATGGGGCACGGGCGGTTCTGATATTCCATTCGCAGCAGCCATGAAAGTGATGAAATGGTACCCCATGCTCACTTTGCCACTATTTATTTTCATGGGTTATGTTCTATCTGAAAGTAAAATAGCAGAAGATTTATACAAAATGTTTCATGTATGGATGGGACCCATGAACGGTGGTCTTGCTATCGGAACAATACTGTTAATGGTTTTGATTTCGGCCATGAATGGCTTGTCAGTGGCTGGTATGGCAATAGGTGCAACTATTGCGCTGCCAGAATTATTACGACGTGGTTATGATAAACGCATGGTCACAGGCGTTATCCAAGCAGGTTCATCACTCGGCATACTCGTGCCACCATCCGTTGTTTTAGTTCTATATGCGATGATTGCACGTCAGCCAGTAGGTCAATTATGGCTAGCGGGAGTTGTGCCAGGATTAATGATGGCAGCGATGTTTGTTATCTATATCTACATTCGTTGTCGCATTCAACCAGAATTAGGGCCTGCTATAGCAGAAGAAGAAATGGCTCAATACAGCAAATCTGAAAAACGCAAATTATTGTTGGCAGGCTTACTACCTTTAGTGATTTTCTTCACCATGATGATTCCATTCGTGAATGGTTGGACGAGCTTGGTCGAGAGTTCAGCGATTGGCGCAAGCACTGCATTTCTAGCGGCTGTTTTCAAAGGCCGAATGACTCGCACAGTGTTTGAGAATTCAGTAAGAAACACCCTCGCTATTTCTTGTATGTTTATGTGGATTGTTCTTGCTGCTCTAGGCTTTGGTGCAGTGTTTGATGGTTTGGGCGCAGTAAAAGCGATTGAAGGTTTATTCACTGAACAATTAGGATTAAGCCCTTGGACTATCCTGATATTGATGCAGCTGTCATTTATTATTATGGGTACTTTTTTAGACGATACGGCAATGTTGGTTATCGTCGCACCACTTTATGTGCCACTCGTTCATGGCCTTGGCTTTGATCTAATTTGGTACGGTATTTTATATACGATCACCTCACAAATTGCATATATGACGCCACCATTTGGATATAACTTGTTCTTAATGAGAGCAATGGCGCCCAAAGAAATCACGATGCCGGATATCTACGCTTCCATTATTCCGTTTGTGCTAGTGATGACATTCGCGCTGATTCTAATTATGGCTTTCCCGAATATAGCCATGTGGTTGCCTAACTACGTATATGGGAAATAAGAATTATTGAAAATAGTTTTGCAGACAATAATTTCAACCCCTTCTAATTTGGAAGGAATAACAAGGAGGTAATAACTTACCTATTTTAATTTTACTAAACTAATAACCCTCGAGAGGAAAACACAATGACAAGTAGACGTTCTTTTATAAAAGCAGCAGGTATTGGTGCCGCCGCCGCAACGGTCGCCGCACCCGCGATAATTAAAGCAGCCAAACCCATTAAGTGGCGACTTCAAACCTATTCAGGCGCACCCTTAGGTGCTCATGTAATAAAACCTCAAATTGAAGCTTTTAACAAAGCGGCTAATGGCGAAATGGAAATCGAGTTATATTACGCCGATCAATTAGTCCCCACTAATGAACTGTTTCGTGCCTTACAGAAAGGTACTTTGGATGCGGTTCAGTCTGATGATGCAACCATGGCATCGCCAGCAGATGTAGCTGATTTTGGTGGCTATTTTCCGTTCTCAACACGTTACAGCTTAGATCTTCCAGTATTGTTTGAACGTTATGGTTTAAACGAAATTTGGAAAGAAGCTTATGATGAAATTGAAGGCGTTGAATGGTTAGGTGCTGGTGCATGGGATCCATGTCACATTTTTACCAAAGATCCTATCCGTTCACTCAAAGACTTGAAGGGTAAGAAAGTATTTGGTGTTCCTACAGCGGGACGTTTTTTAGCTCGATACGGAATGATCCCTGTTACCGTTCCATGGGAAGACGTAGAAGTTGCTTTACAAACGGGTGAATTAGACGGTGTTGCATGGTGTGGGTTTACCGAAGCATATGAAGTCGGTTGGGCAGATATCTGTAACTACGCACTAACAAACAACATTACGGGTGCATGGTGTGGATCATACTTTGCAAACTCTAAGAGTTGGGAAAAAGTACCGCCACATTTACAAGAGTTGTTTAAAATCACGATGGATCAATCACACTACTATCGTCAAGTTTGGTATTGGGGTGGAGAAGCTGACCTACGCGTTAATGGCGACAAGATGGAGCTTACGAGTATTCCGAAAGCTGAATGGGATACAGTCGTTGCCGATGCGGACAGTTTTTGGGATGAATTAGCGTCTAAAAACAAGCGTGCTGGCCAAGTTGTAAAGGCATTCAAGAAGTACAATGAAGTAATGGCTAAAGCAGGTGTTCCATATCGTTATGAATAAACGTTACGAGTAAATAATTAACTGTTTTTAGTAACTAAAGACACCCCCTACCTTTTTTGCTCTTCCAAGAGAAAGTGCCAAAAAGGTAGGGGGTGTCAATTAAATACCTTAATTTTAATCAGTCTTCGCATCCACACTTAATAAATTAACGTATGATTACGTTATGCATAAGTTTTTATCTTTTTTGATTATTTTTATCATATCGGTTTTTCCGATAGTGAATGCGTCTGTCTCTCTCTCATCTATGGAACATATGATGGATGAGTCCATGTCCATGCACCACTCTATGAGTGCTGAAGCAATGGCAGAAATGGATCATGATGATCATTCAAAAATGTCTTCCACGCATGATTGTTGTGAAACTCACGAAGTTATTTGTGATCATGCAACTGCTTGTGATTGTGATAATTCACAGGTGAATTATTCTGCTGTTCCATCAATACAAATTGTAAATTCTCAGTATTTTGGTGGCTTTAAACCTCGGTATATATCATCACTGTTCCATTCAAAAACTTTTGATTCTCTTTATCGTCCTCCGATAACTACTCTTATCTAAAAATCTTACGTTTACGCATTTTCTGTAAGCCATCAGACACTATTGCATTTATCAGGGTTATTTTATTCTGTTGCTATAAATGTGCGTGTTTAAAAATAAAACAATGAAAAGAGATAATTCTTTTGAAGAAGACAAGTTTAACCATCCTAATTGGTTTTAGTATTATTGCTGTAGGTTTTTCTATCAAGCTATATGCAGAAGGAAACCACAAACACAAACATGCTGATGCTGGCCATCAAGAGCATGGCGATAAAAAATCTGACCATAAGAACCATTCTGGAATGCATTGGGCATCGCCTAAAGAGGCATCTGAAAAAATCAATCCTTTAAAAAGCAATAAAGGCTCAATCGCTAGAGGCGCTAAGTCTTATGCCACTTCGTGCGTTGCTTGTCATGGAGAGAAAGCAATGGGTGATGGTGTACTTGCGGCTTCACTAGATCCTAAACCTACAAATTTGAGAGCGATGTCTGGTGGACATACAGATGGAGATTTTGCTTGGAAGATTGCAAATGGCAGAGGTGCAATGCCAGGTTGGAATAGTAGTATGAGCGAGAATGATATTTGGGATTTAGTTAACTTTATTCAAAACCTCAAAAATCAAGACCCTAGCTCTCAAAGTAAAGATGGCCACGATGGACACAAGAATCATAAACACTAAATAGATAAATCTAATAAACATTTGTAAGCAGGGAAATTATGAAATTTATAATAAAAACATTTGGATTCTTAGTGACGTTGGCTATCTTCGCCGCGGCATACTGGTTTCTACTCGAACCCGCAGACAGAGAAGAACTGTTCGAGAATACGGTAACTAAGGTTACAGGTAAATCTTTCGATGAAATCTTCCACTCAGGTGAAATGAATCTCAATAATGCGGCAACACCCAGTAAAGAAAAAAATATCAAGTTTTGGGTAGCTCCAATGGATGCTAATTATCGTCGCGATGAACCAGGTAAATCGCCAATGGGTATGGATCTAGTTCCCATTTATGAAGAGACTGCTGTCGAAGAAAAACCAGCGATGACAATGGGTGATGTCAAAGATGATGATTTGCTAACTCATGCGCGCCGCCATTCTGATCCTACTTATGTTTGTCCGATGCATCCTCAGGTTGTTAAAGGTGAATCTGGAAACTGTCCTATTTGCGGGATGAACCTAGTCAAAAAAGAGATGGAAGTTGAAGACGCTCCAGCTATGGCTATGGAAGATTCCAAGAAAGAGATGGTAGCTGACGACAAGTCAATGATGACAATGGATGACGTCAAAAATGATGATTTGTTAACTCATGCGCGTCGTCATTCTGATCCTACTTATGTTTGTCCGATGCATCCTCAGGTTGTTAAAGGTGAAT
>JBALXO010000040.1:22342-30632 GCA_036960615.1 Cocleimonas sp.
CTATCATCTGTTTGGATCATTGCTGATGTGTTTGAGCATCAACTGACATGGGTCAAAGTGGGTAATGAAGCTTTAGTAAGAGTTCAAAGTATGTCCGATAAAGAATGGCAAGGTGAAGTTGATTATATTTATCCTGAGTTAAATCCTAAAACACGCACCTTGAAAGTACGTATTAAAATAGATACTCCCGATCAGCTATTAAAGCCAAATATGTTTGCTGATGTAAAGCTCCTTACTAATAACAAAAGGGTGCTAAGTGTTCCGACAGAATCGGTAATTTATTATGAAAATAGCACAAGGGTGGTGAAAGTTGTTGCTGAAAATAAATACCAACCTGTAGAAGTAACACTTGGGATGAAATCAAACGGACAAGTTGAAATTATTGATGGGATCGATGAGGGTGATGACATTCTTGTATCTGGACAATTCATGATTGATTCAGAAAGTAATCTGCAAGCGAGTTTTCGTCGCATGATGGATAAATAATCATGTTAGCGCAGATTATAAAAACATCGATTAATAATCGCTTTTTAGTGATTATGTTCACGGTGTTAATAACGGTTTGGGGTCTGGTTTCATTGAGTAAGACACCCTTAGATGCCATTCCTGATTTATCTGATGTTCAGGTGATCGTGAAAACCAGCTTCCCAGGGCAAGCACCACAAGTCGTTGAAGACCAAGTGACATATCCGATAACAACGACAATGTTAAGCGTACCCAAAGCAACTGCTGTAAGAGGCTTTTCCTTTTTTGGAGATTCCTTTGTCTATGTGATTTTTGAGGAAGGCACAGATATTTACTGGGCACGTGCCAGAGTGCAGGAATATATCAGTCAAGCCGCAAGTCAATTGCCAAAAGGCGTGGAGCCATTATTAGGACCGGATGCTACTGGCGTTGGCTGGGTTTATGAATATGCATTGGTTGATAGAAGTAATAATCATGACTTGTCTCAACTGAGGTCGCTACAAGATTGGTTCGTTAAGTTTGAACTACAAACAGTACCTGGGGTTTCTGAAGTAGCCACTATAGGCGGCATGGTAAAACAATACCAAATCACGGTTGATCCTAATAATCTTCGTGCTTACGGTATATCTCTCAATCAAGTTAAAACAGCCGTTCAAAGAGGTAATAGAGAAACGGGTGGCTCGGTGATGGAGCTAGGTGAAGCTGAATACATGATCAGCTCTAAAGGGTATTTAAAGAATATACAAGATATTGAAACCATACCTATAAGCTTAAATAAAGAAACAGGTGCGCCGATATTATTACGTGATATTGCCAAGGTGAAAATCGGTCCACAAATGCGTCGTGGTATTGCTGAATTAGACGGTGAGGGTGAAGTAGTCGGTGGAATTGTAGTCATGCGTTATGGCGAAAATGCCATGCAAGTGATCAAAGATACCAAAGCCAAACTTGATGACATCAGACAAGGTTTACCTAAAGGCGTAGAAATAATAACAACCTATGATCGATCAAAATTGATAAGCAATGCAGTTGATAACCTTTCAATAAAACTTCTTGAAGAGTTTGCAGTAGTAGCCGCTGTTTGTTTAATATTTCTGCTGCATTTACGTTCTGCATTGGTTGCTATCATCAGTCTTCCTATTGGGATTCTAATGGCGTTTACGGTAATGCAATATCAAGGCATAAATGCCAATATCATGTCCTTAGGGGGTATTGCGATTGCGATCGGTGCGATGATTGATGCCGCCATCGTGATGATAGAAAATGTGCATAAACACCTAGAACACTATGAGGAAGAACACGGTGCAATGCCCAAAGGTAATGACCACTGGAAAGTTATTACAGAAGCCTCAGTAGAAGTTGGGCCTGCATTGTTTTTCTCGCTGCTAATTATAACATTAAGCTTCGTTCCAATATTTGCTTTAGAAGCTCAAGAGGGCCGGTTGTTTTCGCCGCTAGCTTATACCAAAACCTACGCAATGGCTGCGGCAGCTGGCTTAGCCGTGACTTTAGTCCCGGTATTGATGGGTTACTTTATTCGTGGAAAATTACCCAAAGAGAAAAGTAATCCACTTTCTGTGATCTTGATTTTTATTTATCGTCCCTTACTAAAGATGTGTTTAGCCGCACCTGTTTTGACCATCTTAGCGTCACTACTTATTCTAATGTCTGCATGGCTACCGCTACAAAAAATTGGTAGTGAATTCATGCCTGAACTCGAAGAAGGTGATTTATTGTATATGCCTACAACCCTTCCTGGTGTATCAATAGGTAAAGCGAAAGAGCTATTAATTCAGACTGATAAGTTGATTAAAACGGTACCTGAAGTTGAACGCGTATTTGGCAAAATAGGGCGCGCAGAAACAGCTACAGATCCGGCGCCATTAACTATGATCGAAACGACTATTCAGTTAAAAGATAAGAGTGAATGGCGTGAAGGGATGACGTTGAAAAAACTGATCAAGGAACTGGATGAGTTGGCTAAGTTTCCAGGGCTTACAAACGCCTGGGTACAACCCATAAAAACCAGAATCGATATGCTAGCGACTGGCATTAAAACGGCAGTAGGAATAAAAGTTGCAGGACAAGACTTAAAAGTTATCGAGCAAATTGGTAAGGATATTGAAGCTATCTTAAATAATGTGGAAGGAACGGCATCTGTATTTTCGGAACGTGTGTCTGGTGGACGTTATATTGAAATCATTCCTGATCGTATTACAGCAGCACGTTTTGGTTTAAATATTGATGATATTCAAACTATTATTAGTTCGGCTGTAGGTGGTGTGAATATCACCAACACAGTGGAAGGGTTGGAGCGTTATCCCGTTAATTTGCGTTACCCAAGACATACTCGTGATGATATCGATAAGCTTAGGGAGCTACCTCTAGTGACACCTTCAGGCGCACATATTCCGTTATCTCGGGTGGCGGAAATTAAGTTTAGTGAGGGCCCTCCAATGATAAAAACAGAGAATGCGCGTTTAAATGGCTGGACCTTTGTAGATATTAAAGATGTCGATTTAGGTAGCTATGTAAAAAATGCGCGAAAGGTTCTTCGTGATAAATTAGAGTTACCCGCAGGGTATTCCGTAACTTGGACGGGTCAATATGAATATCTGTTACGAGTACAAGATAAGCTCAGTGTCGTCATCCCGATGATGCTGTTGATTATTTTATTGTTGTTATATATGACTTTTCGAAGTATGACTGCCGCTTTAATTATTATGCTTTCACTGCCTTTCGCGCTAGCAGGAGGCATTTGGTATTTGTATATTTTACAATACAATTTTTCGGTCGCCGTTGCTGTTGGTTTCATTGCACTTGCGGGAGTTGCAGCCGAATTTGGAGTGATTATGTTGCTCTATCTTGATAACGCAGTAGCAAAAAGTAAACGTCTAAATCAATACAATAACGTCGATGATTTAAAAGCCAGCATTATGGAGGGCGCCGTAATGCGCGTGCGTCCTAAAGCGATGACGGTAGTGATTATAATCGCTGGCCTAATACCCATCATGTTGGGTAGTGGCGCAGGTTCTGATGTTATGAAACGTATAGCAGCTCCCATGATTGGTGGGATGATTACAGCACCTTTATTATCGCTATTAGTTATTCCCGCGATTTATTTATTGTGGAAAAAACATGAGTTGAAGAAGATCGCCAAGGAGAGCTCGCAATGAGATTAGTAAAGATAAAAATATTTAGTTCGGCGTGCATTTTTGTACTGATCTCATCAATGACATCTGTATTTGCAGCATCTCAAGCTATACCACTAAAACAATTGATAAAAATTGCAGTGGATAATAACTCTCAGTTGAAATCAAAGCGTTTAACTTGGCAGGGTTTAATTCATAAATACAAACAAGCTATTTCTTTAAATGACCCAACCTTGATTTACAGCGAAGCGATTAACCCAATTGAAACGAGAATAGGTCCGCAAGACAGAGTACTTGTCTTGAACCAGAAAATTCCTTATCGAGGTAAATTAGCTTTAAAAGGTGAGGTGATTAAAAAAGATATTGAAATGGCGAAAGTCTCTTTTGATAAAGCTAGCAGGGATCTTATTGTTGCGTTGAAAAAATCCTATTATGAATTAGTATATTTGGAAAATGCAGTGCGCTTAAGCAAGCAAAATCAACAGTTATTAGAAAAAGTCACTCATCTTGCGACTAATGATTATGCGGCTAATATCAGTGCTTTAAACGATGTGGCCAAAGCACAAAGTCAAACGGCTCAAGTTAGTTATGATGTTTTGTTATTAGAAGAATTACGCGCGACCCAAAAGACGCAAATTAATACCTTACTTAATCGTGATCCAGAGTTTGCTTTTGAGGTGTCTCATTACACTATAGTCCCACCGAAATTCAATCATGTGATTGAAAAATTGTATCAATGGGCTGAATCGAATGAAGAAGTGACTTTGAGTGATATAGCTATCCAGAAAAGTCTGGTTCAACAGAAATTAGCAAACTATGCGAATCTTCCTGATTTTACCTTGGGTGCACGATATACACAGATAGGTCAGCGTGATGTTAATGGTTTAGATAATAATGGTCGCGATGGCTTTGCACTTAATTTAGGGATCAATATTCCTTTGAATCGTTCTAAGAATAAAGCCATAACTGAGCAAGCTCGATTACAGCATTTAGCTAAAATTGAAGATAAGAAAACTATGCAAAATGGCTTAAAAAATAGTGTAAGACAATTATTTTTCAAACTTAACAATGCTTATCGTCAAACTGTTCTGTATCAGAAAAATCTGATTCCTCAAGCTAATCGTGCCTTACAAATAGCACAATTACAGTACCGTGAAAATAAGGGTTCTATTGGTCAATACTTAGAAGCCCAATCGACAGGATTAAACTTCCAACTTGCGTATCAACGTGCATTAGCAGATTACTGGCAAAGCCATGTTGAGATGGAAAAGCTGACAGGTAAAAAACTATGATTACTTTATTTGCATTAAAAGTTTCAGCTGCGTCAATAACATCAAAAACCACTTCTAAAATAGCAATCACGATATGTTCTCTTTTGTTGCTATCGGCCTGTAGCCAAGGGAAATCAGTTAATAGTCTGCAACAGGATTTTGATAAATATAAATATTCAGATTATGTATTAGCGAATCTACGTATTAAAATACCTACAAAAAATTCCACCACAGTTGCACAAACACCAAAACTAAATTTACAAAAACGATCATCTAAAGCAAATATAAATATTGCTTCTGTAGTCGTAAATAATGGTTTATTTAAACCGACAAATGCTGGTTTTTCAATAGACAAGCTAGCAAAAAAAGCACCACTAAATTCACTGCTAAATATCGCACTAAAGCGTAATTTAGATATAAAAAGTATGAAACAACAGGCTCAAGCCAACTTAGAGAAATACAATCAGGTGGAGTTTTTATCTGACACGCTCAAACAATATGCTGCATTCACTGATGATATTGCATTAACGGGAAGTGCCAAGAAGAAGACCGGAATAGCTTATCCATCTCCAGGATTAAATGCTATTAAGTCTTCAATAATCGATGAATCCGTTAAATACTCTCGCTTAAAACTCAAGCAAACGACGCAAGATGTAATTACTAGAGTACGAATAGCCTATGCCGAATTACAAACTGCGCGCCGAGAAACGTATTTATTAGGGCAGTTAACAAGCCAGTATCAATTACTCAAACAAGAACTACAAAACAACTATGCAACGAATACCGGTGAGTTAGGGGTGATCTTACAAGCGGATATTGATATTGCTTCGAGTCAAAACAGACAAAGATTGGCTAAAGATAAACGTGATACGCAACAGGCTCGACTGAATGCTTTGTTAGATGTTCCAATCATAACAAGGTTTGGTAAATTAGATAAACTCACTGAAATTAAATTGTCTTCTAAACATAATAAATTGAAAACAATAGCAAATAAAAAACGAGTAGAAATAGCTTTACTAAAAACTGAATTAGCAAAGATGCAACAGATTATCCAGCTTTCAGAAAAACGTTTATACCCAGATTTAGACGCTGGATTTAGTCGTACCAAAAATGGAAAATTCGCAACGAATCCAAAAGTGAAAACGAATCAATTCTTTGCAAAAAATGATGCCTATCTAAACGAGACTCGTCAGAAAGCTGAAGCACTAAAATTGAAAATAGCGGCTTTGAAAAATACTACGGCAAGTGATTTACAACAGAAGCTATCGGCTTATCAATCTCAAAAAAGCACTTATCGATTATATCGAAATAAGGTTATTCCTAAAGCGAAATCATCATTGGATATTGCCAATAATTCTTTCGAAGCGGGTGATGGAGGCAGCGTGAAAATAATTAATGCAAAGGTAGCGATTATAAAATATCGTCTGCTATTACTTAAAGCACTCCGAGATTTGCAGATCAGTCACAGCAAAGCTGAGCGTTTAAGTGGTTTTAAAATAAGATAATCTAAAGCAAAATATTGAAAGCTTGATGAGGGTGAGATCTGACCCTGGTTATAAGAACCAGATGGGTGACTAAAATGGCTAAAAAGTTGGGGGGTGTCATTTTAGGTGTGATTCATCTCATCAATCGGGTCTGGGCAGTATTGACGTCTGCGGCAATTGCCGCAATGTTCACCTAGGTAAAGCGAATCGACCCAAGACATTAATTCCTTTAATTGTTCTTGGTCTTCAAACCAGAATCCTGCTTCAAAATTACGACTGTCTTTATGCTTAGCACCAAGACCTGCTCCAGTTAAATTCGCGCTTCCTACAAATGCACCAACACCATCGATGATAACCGTTTTGGTGTGTACGCGCGGACAAAGGATTCGATCAAACAACTCGCTTTCAAATAGCTCTGGGTAATCATCGAAGTGTTTTCTAAAACGAGGTCCTGGTTCTTTAGCGTGAATTAACCGAACTCCCACACCACGTTCGACTAAGCGCGCTAACAAACCCAGTAGTGGTTCGAATCCAAAACCTGTATCGAGATGTAAGTCTTTAATATCTGCTGTAACAATCCATACAAAGCGACGAGCTTCGGGTAAACGCTTTAGCATTATCTCGTCAAAGATATCTCGGTTGAGTAGTAATTGGTGCATAAACGCATCATAACAGTCAGTCGAAGCTAAGCGAAGACAAGCTCGAAACGTAGTTACAACGATTCGGAGGGTGAATGTAAATGAGTAAAAAAATGAGAGGAATATATTAAAATAGCCAGCCGTGCTCTAGCAAGATTATGTTGGAATAACGTGATGACGACTTGAAGTAATATTTTTTAAACCAGTAAAAAGTATGCATTAACTTATGAAAATAAAAGCTACATAAATTGAGGCTTTAGGATGTAGATAGAGAAATATTATGATTATCCTATGCTCGATACTTTGGAAGATAGTCAACGCCAGACTCAATAAAGAAATTCAGTAGCGATTCTGCAGCTGGTACGAGTTCTATATTTTTATGTGTTACCACTAACCACTTTCTAATAACGGGAAACCCCTTAATATCAAACTTTTTTAAACGTCCATCTTTTAATTCATCTGCTACGGTATGAGCCGATATAAAAGCCACACCTAATCCCGCTATTACTGCTTGTTTAATAGATTCATTATTTCCGACTTCCATTGTTGAATTTGGACTAATGCCTGCATCTTCAAATAGTTTTACCATTACCATGCGTGTTCCTGAACCTTCTTCTCGGATCAAGAAGGTCTCATTATCAAAATCTTTCAAACTTAGGTTTTTTTGATTAATCATCGGATGCTCAGGAGAGCCAATAATGATGTGTGGATGTTCACCAATTTCGACACTATCCATATCCATTTCTTTTGGAGGGCGTCCCACGACTAAGAAATCAAATTCATAATTACGGAATGCTTTAAAAATGCTATCTCTGTTACCAATTCGAATACGGACATCGACATTAGGATGTGATTTTTTAAATTCAGCAATTAAGTATGGAGCAAAATAATTGGCAGAGCTAAAAATACCTAAAGACACCCGACCACTGTTTCTATCACCTAATTTTTCCATTGAAATTTGGCATGTTTGTAAGACATTTTCGATACGAGCAGCCGCTAACAAAATTTCTTGGCCAATGTCAGAAGGCTTAATACCATTCAATGTTTTTATTACTAATGGAGTACCTACATTATCTTCTAACAAACTCAGTTGTTGTGAAACAGCAGAGGGTGAAACATGTAAGCTATTTGCCGCAGCGACTACGCTTCCAGTTCGGATATATGCTGTATAAGTACGAAAATGCTTGAGAGGAATACGGTCTAATCTAGGGGTAATATTTTTTCTCATAACAGCATTTTCCTATGCGATTTTTTTAGTAAATCAATACGCAGCAAAGCAA
>JBALXO010000041.1:0-29905 GCA_036960615.1 Cocleimonas sp.
AAGATAAATATATTTTATGTGGATATAAAATATAGATACAGGAGCTTAAGGGACTAATACATGCTATTCAAGACCTTAATACTGTAAAATATGAAAACAATTAATTATTTTTTAAATTAATAAATAACCAAATATAATTCTGTAAAAGAGTGATTTTTCCAATGAATCTCAAAAACTAAACAACCTACATCATGAGATCTCACCTTGAAATTATTTGACCTTATATTATTGATAACCCTAGCAGCAATTTGGGGAAGTTCGTTTATATTTATGCGCGCTAGTGTCGAAGTCTTTGGCCCCATCGCCTTAATTGCTGTCCGTATTATCATTGCTGCTGCTTGTATGTTTGTTTTCTTATTTAAAAAGAAACGATTCCATGAGTTCATTCAACATTGGAAAGTGCTATTTTTGGTTGGCTTATTTAGCAGTGCTGTCTCTTTTAGCCTACTCGCCTATGCCAGTCTTAGTT
Organism: Cocleimonas sp.; assembly: GCA_036960615.1. GTDB lineage: Bacteria > Pseudomonadota > Gammaproteobacteria > Thiotrichales > Thiotrichaceae > Cocleimonas. The sequence continues at coordinate 470 of JBALXO010000041.1, forward strand.
TAACGGGAGGAACAGTCTCTATCCTAAATGCAATGACTCCAATATTTACCGCGCTAATTGCTCATTTCGCGCTTAACATCTTAATGAATAGAATGCAGTTTTTTGGGATGTTTATAAGCATTATAGGTTTGCTATTTTTAGTTTGGGATAAAGTCAGTTGGAATATTGATAGTTGGTTACCTGCTCTTGCGGGCGTAGGTGCTGCATTACTTTATGGCGTCTCAAACAATCTTTCGAAAAAATATCTATCAGAAGTTTCGATTTTCACCTCAAGTTCTGGCAGCTTATTATTTTCAGCAATCTTTATGAGCATCTTATTGCAGTTCTTTATGCCTGATTTAAATCAGATCAGTTCGCGCGATTGGTTATACGCTATTGTTCTAGGCGTAATTTGTACAGCTCTTGCCTACGTCATCCATTTCAAACTAATCAAAAGTATTGGTCCAACCAGAGCTTCTACAGTGACATTCTTAATCCCCATATTTTCATTCATCTGGGGTTATTTATTACTAAATGAGCAAGTAACACCACGAATGATAGGTGCGACAGCTATTATTTTATTTGGTATGAGTTTAGTTATGGGATTTTTAAAACTCAACAAGTCAGTTAATACATAATAAACCAAGATAAATTACAATAGAGTGATCTCGTTAATTTATGATTCACCCTAGCCTGTCATAATCATTACTTTTATATTTATAATAATAGCATTCGGGTTTCATCATGTTTAAAACAACAATATTTGTTGGCGTACTTAGCGTAATTTCTTTTTCTTTATCATCTTGTTCAACTCAACAAGTCATTGGTGCAGGTGTTGCTGTAGCAAAAGTTCCCGTAAAAGCAGCAGGCGCTGTTGCAGGAACTGCAGGCGGAATAGTTGGTGGAACCGTAGGAGGTATTGTCGCGGGTGAAACAGGGGCAAAATATGGAAAGATGGCAGGACAGAGTGCGGCTAAAAAGGCTATTCCATAACGCTGAACAAAAAATAAGTTAAATAAAAGACACCCCCATACTTTTAGGCTGTTTTCATTTTATTAAAGCAAATCTTAGTTTTTAATTGGAGATCAGCTTTCCTGTAACTTGTAATAATTACAATACTTATTCAAACGTCCACATTTTTTCTTTGAATCCAAAATAGTAATCCTATTACTACAATAAAAAATAACGAAACATAACATAGGGGTAAACCAGAACTATTTTGAGGGCAGATATTACCCTGCATTAATTCTAGAGTTGTTCCTAATAGTGCTATACCAAATACAATTATCCAGCCCAAGTAAAAAACAACCGCTTTAAACGATGTTAAAAATTGTGTGACTACCATCATTAGGTAGCCTGTTAAAACAACATAACATATATAAATACCAACAACTGATGGACAAGGAGAGTCACCTCTCCATGTTAAATAGGAGACTTTTAGCGCACCATATAAACCTAATGCTAAAAGACCCCATAACAATACCTTTTTGTAATTAAGAAGCATTAAAACTGGATAGTTTGATTTCTAAAGACACCAGATTCATTCTCTTCTTTACCATTAATATACTTTACTTGTATTGCACTAGCTTTTGCGCCGTTTAAACCAAATATCTGCACGTGAGATTGGTCTGACATTAAACCTTCACCAGAAATATAGTCACGATAAATTATTTTCCCATTATCTAAAGTCACTTTGATTTTTGCGGCTATCGACTCGATTGTATTTGGAAGTTTCACTTTCAAATAGTTACTTTTCCCGCCTTTACTAATAAAGGCTTTAGATGTACCTGCCAGATTCACATGAACTAAATCAGGATATCCATCTTGATTAAAATCAGCCGTTATCGGTGAAATACTATAACGCTTATTAACAACGCCACTTTTTTCTCCAACCGCTGCAAATTGTGATTGTTCGTTTTGTATCAAAAAACGACCTGGAGCTCTTAAAAATTTATAATTGTAAGTAGGAAGACCAATGTAATTCTCTGAAACAACTAAATCATCCAAACCATCAAGATTAAAATCTTCAAAGATTGCTCCCCATGAAAATTCGTAATCAGCAAGTTTCACTTTTTCTGCAACATCTTCAAATTTGAAGTCACCCTTATTTTCAAACATTATCCATTTTGTATTAAATTCTTGCTCGTCCGTTAAATCTCCCCTGACTAAAAATTCTGGAGCAGAAGTACCTACATTAGAGAAGAAAAAATCTACAAGACCATCATTATTGTAATCACTCACACCAATACCCATCGGATAACTGAAACGAACACTGTCAGGATTTAAAGTATTTACAAATTTATTATTACCTTTGTTCTTATAGGTTTTCACATGACCTGTATCCTGAGCTACGACTAAATCTTCTAAGCCATCGTTATCAATATCAACGAAAATACCCATAAAGGTGTTATGAATACTGTACAAGCCCGAACTTTTAGTAATATCGCTAAAAGTGTTATCACCGTTATTCAGTGCCATCGTGCTGATACCACCATAGCCTTCTCGAAAAATACTTTGTCCTTCTGTTAGCTCTTTTTTGATGTAACCAGACACATATAAATCTACGAAACCATCACGATTAATGTCTGAAATACCAACAGAAAGCGGTGTGGAATCTGCATGAAGAGGGAGATCTAATTTAGATTCAGTAAATTGACTACCATCGTTACTGTATAACCAAACTCCATTTGTACGTGAGATAATCAAGTCAGTAAAACCATTCTTATCAAAGTCCACAACCGAAGCACCAAAAGTAGCCTCAGTAATAGCAGTCTTTTTTAGACCATATTTGCTACTAATATCGACAAAAGCACCCTTCTCAAAACGGAAGAATTTATCTTTTTGATTTGGGCCTCCACCGATAAATAATTCTTCAGTACCATCATTATCGACATCGATAACAGCACTAGCCAAAAACGGCAGTGATTCATCAGGATTTAACTTATGCTCGAAAGGAATTTCCATTTCAGTAAATAGAGGGATTTTTGAATCATCTATTGCGACGTCGTAATCTATACGTCCATCCATTTTCATCAGAACGATAACCAGAAGCATCAGCAATAACACCAAAACAATAGGCGCTATAATTATAATTTTAAATAATTTATTCATTGAAATTCCTTGTGAGTTTAAGCTGGCACTTAATTTTTTTATTTAAGTTTTTTTACATGATAAAGGGATAAGATAAAAAATAAGCCAAAACCTATATTTAAGGCAATCGGCATCATATATTTGCCAATTTCTGGACTGATTACAAATACAACAAAATTAAATATCAGCAATACCAATGGATTAAAAAAGGAGACTATTTTGCTGTAATGACTTTTTCCACCCCAAGCAAGATAAGCAATAATTCCAGATAGAATTAGCGTGGTAATACGAATCACCGTCAACAAGCTTTCGTTTCTCTGAATGTATAAATCTGTTAAAGGTTGAAGTAATTCTTTTGAAGCACTGAATTCATTTGAGAATGCGAGGTGTGTGATCGAACCAATACTGGCTCTGGAGCTAATCCAATCACCTCCAATGATGAAACCATAAGATGTTACTAGAAATGCGAAAAATGCTAATTTTTGATTAGCTGGTTTTAACATCAAATATATATGCCACGCTCCAATAATGTATAAGGGTGCTGCTAATGTACCAATAAAGTGCCCCAACGTTTGACGTTCTGTACTAGCGGCCATCATAAAATCAAAACCACCTGAGGCAAATCGAGCCTGTGGATCAAAGTGCAGAAGAAACTCTCCCAAACCGACTAATACTGCCGCAAGTAAACCGATTAAACCTGTCGTAATAAGTACTGTTTTCTCTGACATGAATATCCCTTTTCACTCGTTTATTAAATCGTAATTAAGACCGTATACGCATGAAATGATGTTTTGAGATTCAAAAACCACCAGTTTATCTATAATTTTTATTAGATCTAAATATTTATTAATATCAATGATCGATTACACAATTACATATTATTGAAGATACTAAGAATGCAAACCTGATTGGGAAACAATCATATAATAAAAAATATTGAAGTTGTTTTTCGGACGTCTTAAATAGAAAAGACACTTAGCAAATACAGTAGGAAAATTGATAATCAGCTAGTTAAGTGTGCGAGTACTTCATCAAAACTCCCTCTAAAGCTTACTCGTTCTTGTTTATTCATGCTTTGATAGTCATACATCGGGTCGTAATAATCAACTAACAAATCGTTCACGAGAGGCACAAAACCTTCAGTAGAACCCGTTACTTTTCTTAAAGCGATAGCATCTTGCATTTGTTGGCGAGCTTGTTCATATCTTACACCACCCAAACGCTTCTTTATCTTTTCTAAACTGTCTAATAGATGTTTTGAGAGCTCTACTTCGCCCTGATCTTCACCATAGACCTCATCGAATGATTTTTGCGTATCAAGAATATATTCATCAATACTGACTTTATTTCGGTCAGCATCTGATACTTCTAACATGACTAAAGGTGAATTTTGCATTGTTTCATGAAGGCAGGTTGGGACTCCCATTGAGCCTACATTACGTGCTTCATCTTCAATAACTAAAACCTTATGACCTGCTGCTTCTTTTTTCAAAAGCTCAATTGCAAGACAATTTTCGAAGTTTATCTGAGTCGGCTGTGGTGTTGCTGTTGGTCCAAATGCCGAACCGCGATGATTCGCTAAACCTTCAAGATCAATACTATTATCCAATTGTTTAAGTAATCTTGTTTTACCTGATCCAGTACGGCCACCTAAAACAATCATCGGCATTTCTTTACTAATACGCTCAAGGCTATCGATAAGGAATCGGCGCATAGCTTTATAGCCACCATCTACTCTTGGATGATCGATACCTGTTTCATCGAACACCCATTGCTGAGATATTTGAGATCGAAGGCCTCCTCTAAAACAATATAAGACACCCCCACCCTTTTTAGCACTTTCCGTGAAAAAATCAGCCCATTGCTGTTTTCGTTCAGCCTGTAATTCAGGGGTGACCAATTTCGCACCCAACAAGATCGCTGCATCTTGACCTTGTTCTTTATACTTGATGCCGACAGCTTCTCGTTCAGCGTCTGTCATTAATGGGATATTTGTTGCATTAGGAAATGCGCCTTGCTCAAATTCGACAGGTGCACGAACATCTAACAAAGGTGTGTCGTTAATAAACAGAGAAGCAAAATCATCCACACTAGGATGATCTCCTTTAGGCAAACCTTCTAGTTCTAAATCAGTCATTGATTGTTATCAACTTAGATGTATTTTGACTCTCAGTTAAATGGCCAATAGCTTCTAACGTTAAGCCAGAATCAGCAATAATATCGAGAAAGGACTGTTCATTATTTATATCAACCGCTACCAATAAACCGCCGCTCGTTTGAGGGTCGCATACAATAGATTGCTGGGTTGGCGTCATTAATGAAATTGTTTCTCCATAACTATCAAAGTTTCTTGATGCACCACCCGGTGAACAGCCCTGCTCTAGGTATTCCATTACATGTGGTAATAAAGGTAATTTCGAATAACTAATTTCAGCTTTCAATCCACTGCCTTCACAAACTTCACGTAGATGTCCACCCAAACCAAAACCAGTTACATCGGTTAATGCAGTTACACATTCCAATTGAGCTAATTTTTCGCCAATAACATTCAATGCGCACATAGAATCAGGTGCAATATGAGCATGTTCTGCTTTGATCAATTTCTTCTTTTGTGCAGTAGATAAAATTCCTACTCCTAAAGGTTTAGTGAGATAAAGCTTATTGCCTGCTTTGGCAGTAGAATTTTGTTTAACTTGATGACTCGGCACAGTACCTGTTACGGCCAAGCCAAAAATAGGTTCTGGCGCATCGATACTGTGACCTCCAGCGAGCGACATACCTGCATCCTTACAAGCTTGACGACCACCTTCGATAACTTGCTGTCCAACTTCTGCTGGTAGCTTATCTAAAGGCCATCCAAAAATCGCGATCGCCATAATCGGCTTACCGCCCATAGCATATATATCACTGATTGCATTGGTTGCTGCTATACGACCGAAAGTAAATGGATCATCAACAATAGGCATGAAAAAATCAGTCGTGCTGATAATCGCAGTACCATTACCTAAATCATAAACAGCCGCATCATCGCGTGTGCTATTTCCTACCAATAAAGATTCATCTACCATTGGTGGAATATTGCTTTGCAGCATGATATCCAAAACCGCAGGGGATATTTTACAACCACAACCAGCACCGTGGCTGTACTCTGTCATTTTGTAATCGGTCATTTCTACATTTTTTATATCTATGGCACTCATATTTTTCCTTAATATTGTTAGTAGATTTGAATGGTCTACTGGTTTTAAATCACTATGTCGTGATGCAAGAAGTTCAAAAACGAGGTCGGATTATACGCACTTTTAGACTAAGATACGTAAAACATAATTAACAAAATATTTGGAGCTGAAACATGCCTACATTACTAATTACTGGTGCAAATCGTGGCCTTGGTTTAGAACTTTGCACACAATTTCTTGACTTAGGTTGGCAAGTTCATGCGTCTTGTCGAAATCCTGATTCCGCAACAAGATTAAGTGTTCTCGCCGATAAACATCCTCAGCTTTTAACAACACATGCCTTGGATGTCAGTCAATCCGAGCAAATATCAGATTTAAAAACACAACTGGGTGATATGCCTATAGATATTTTATTCAATAACGCAGGTGTGTATGCAGGCGAATCAGCAGAATTTGGCCATAGTAATACTGAAGTTTGGCTGGAAGCTTTTAATATAAACGTGATTTCGCCGATGAAAATGATGGAAGCTTTTGTAGATAATGTTGCTAACAGCAAGCATAAAATCATAGGTAGTATGAGCAGCAAAATGGGCAGCATTTCTGATAATAGCAGAGGTGGTTCTTACGCATACCGCTCGACTAAAACAGCGTTGAATATGGTTATGATGAATGCTGCGCATGATTTAAAAGCTAAGGGCATTGCTGCTGTCATTTTACATCCAGGTTGGGTAAGAACTGATATGGGCGGTCCAAATGGTGAGTTATCAGTTGAAGAATCTGCAACCAGTTTACGCAATATATTAACTAACGCTTCGATAGAAGATACTGGTAAGTTTTTTGATATCGATGGCAGTATTATTCCTTGGTAACAAACGACTTGGTAAAGGTGTAAAAGACACCATAGTAAAATCATTATCTATCCATTCAGAAATTAATAAATAAAGTAATGAAAAAAGAAAAAGTAATCGTCGGCATGTCTGGCGGCGTTGATTCATCAGTCGCTGCACTGTTATTGATTGAACAAGGCTATGAAGTCGAAGGCCTCTTCATGAAGAATTGGGAAGAAGACGATAGAGAGGAGTATTGTACTGCCACTGAAGATCTGGCTGATGCACAATCAGTCAGTGACGATCTTGGCATTAAACTTCACACGGTAAATTTCGCAACAGAATATTGGGATCATGTATTCGAATATTTCCTTGAAGAATACCGTTCAGGTCGAACCCCCAATCCTGACATCATGTGTAATAAAGAGATTAAATTTAAAGCCTTTCTCGATTTTGCCTTACACCTAGGCGCTGATTTCATTGCGACAGGTCATTACGCTCAAATTGATCGCTCTGGTGACGAATTAAAAATGCTCAAAGGTTTTGATAACAATAAAGATCAAACCTATTTTTTATACACCTTACAACAAGATCAATTAGCAAAAAGTCTTTTCCCTGTGGGTGAATTAGATAAATCGGTAGTCCGCGAAATTGCTAATAAAGCGGGCTTCGATACTGCTAATAAAAAAGACAGTACTGGCATTTGTTTTATTGGTGAAAGAAAATTCACTGAATTCTTACAACGCTTTTTACCCGCACAACCAGGAGAGATCATTACTCCTGAAGGTGAGGTTATTGGTAATCATCAAGGCTTAATGTATTACACATTAGGACAGCGCCAAGGATTAGGCATTGGTGGTTTAAAAACGGCTGATGAAGCACCATGGTTTGTCGTCGATAAAAACCTCAAGACTAATCAATTGATTGCAGCACAGGGTCATGGGCATGAGTTGTTACTTAAGCAGCAACTTATAGCATCGCAATTACATTGGGTTTCAGGTAAAGCGCCTGATGAATCATTTAACTGCTTAGCTAAAATTCGTTATCGCCAAACTGAACAAGCTTGCAAAGTTAAGGTCGCAGGTGATAACTGTATTGTTTGTTTTGATGAAAAACAGCGTGCCATTACACCTGGCCAGTCAATCGTTTTCTACCAAGATAATATCTGTCTCGGCGGTGGTATTATTGATGGAATGCAAAGCTGTTGTGATTGAATTAAACTAGACTCGCATTAGATCGAAAAATAATCAGGAAATTATATAGTGGAATCAAATACACATAACCGTGCAATCGCAATGGCAGCTATTTTTCAGTGCGTCGATGGCGTTAGTCAAATCGCTAATACCGGTCGAATTGATGAGACAATCTACAATACTGCGGTTCAAAGTGTACTCAATGATACTGCTGATAATGCTGAAGACCTTTTTGGATCAATCTCTAACTTGAAACTTGGACTAGGTTCAATGATGAGTCAGTTAAGTACCTCACAAGTGACTCCTGATGGAAAGCCTAAAGATATGGAAGCCACTCGTTACGCTTTAGGTTTATTACAATTAGAAAAAAAACTCAGTAACAACCAGGCAATGTTTCAACAATTGCTTGAAGGCATTCAAGATACTCAAAAGAAGCTAGAATTTTTCGATATTGAACATGAAAACATCACTGCTTCGTTAGCTGATATTTATGCGAATACCATCAGTAAGATTGGTCCTAAGATTATGGTTAAAGGTGAACAAACTCATCTTGCAAACCCTAAGAACGCAGCAAAAATCCGCGCTTTATTGTTGGCAGGCGTTAGAGCGGCATTACTCTGGAGACAAGCCGGAGGTAATCGTTGGAAGTTACTGTTAGAACGCGGCAAGTTACAAAAGCAGGCAGATAGCTTTTTAAAGCAATTGGACAACTGATAATTAATTAAAAAGACACTTCTTCCTTTTTATTCGATGACATCTCGACCTTCCTGTCGTCGCTTCGCTCCAATGCTGTCCCGGTTGGCATATGTCTTTAAAAGTGCCAAAAAGGTGGGGGGTGTCTTTTTTTATTCGAATTGCTATCCAGATATTTAAATCTATCCTACAATCAGCCACTGTACTTATTTAATTTTGTGAAAGCTTATGACTACTGAAATAACTCCAAGCGAATTCCGCCAACGCATCCGTAATGGAGAACATACGGGTAATACCTCTGGTTTTTGCTCTGGCTTTGTACAAACCAATATGGTGATTTTACCCAAAGATTGGGCCGCTGATTTTTTACAGTTTTGTCAAAAGAACCCAAAGCCCTGTCCCGTCTTAGGGATGTCTGATCCTGGTAGTTGGGAGATCCCTGAATTAGCTTCTAATTTAGATATCCGTACTGATATACCTAGCTATAAGATTTTTGAAAACGGCGAAGTAGTCAATGAAGTAAATGATATTACCGAATATTGGCGAGATGATTTAGTTACCTTTATGCTTGGTTGCTCATTTTCATTCGAAGAGCCTTTAATTCAAGCTGGATTAGAAGTGCGTAATGTAACCGAACAATGCAATGTACCTATGTACCGCACTAATATTGAATGTAAAACCGCAGGCAGATTCAGCGGCACGATGGTAGTCAGTATGCGTCCATTCTTACCTGCAGATGCGATTCGAGCTATTCAAATCTGTACTCGGTTCCCGGCAGTTCACGGTGCCCCAGTTCATTTTGGCGATCCTTCATTAATCGGTATCAAAGATATCAATGCTCCAGAATTTGGTGATGCTGTAACCATTAATGAAAACGAAGTACCTGTTTTTTGGGCTTGTGGTGTAACGCCACAAGTAGCTTTAGAGCAAGCTAAACCTCCGTTTTGTATTACTCATAGTCCGGGGTGTATGCTGGTGACAGATATTCAGAACAGCTCACTTTCTATTATGTAAGTACCCAGATCAAACGTATCTGCATTAATCAAATAAACGTATAAATTTGAAACACGACCTAAGTACTAGGCAAGAGTACTACAAGGTCTTTGCGAGAAAAATATTATGTCATTAACACTTAATTGCGATTTAGGCGAAAGTTTTGGCTCATGGACAATGGGAATGGATGCAACAGTTATGCCGCATATCCATCAAGCAAATATTGCCTGTGGCTTTCATGCGGGAGATGCCATCATCATGCGTAAAACACTTGAGTTAGCAAAAGCCAATGACGTAAGTGTTGGAGCTCATCCTGCTTATCCCGATTTACAAGGTTTTGGCCGTCGTTCAATGAATTGCAGTCATGAAGAGATTGTTGCCTATGTGCAATACCAAATAGGAGCGATTGAAGGAATGGCTAAAAGTATGGGGGTGTCTTTAGATTATGTAAAACCTCATGGAGCTCTATATAACGACATGATGTCGAAAGATAATGTTCGTGCCGCTATTATGGAAGCTGTTGCGTCACATCATTCAAAACCTGCACTAATGTTACAAGCTGTTCCAGAAAACGAGACTCACAAAGCAGAAGCTAAAAAACTGGGCTTATCGCTACATTTCGAAGCATTTGCCGACCGTTGTTATGATGACGATGGTAAGTTGCTGTCTCGCACCAAAGAAGGCGCTGTCCACACGCGCGAGAAAATGATGGCTCAAGTACAGCAACTTTGTGATTCTGGCACTGTTACAACAGTTTCGGGTAATACCATACCGCTACTTGCCGATACACTTTGTGTGCATGGAGACAATGAAGCTGGCGTTAAAGCAATCGCAGATATTAGAGCGTTAATTGATGCTTAAGATTGAAGTAGCAGGCGAAAACTCTCTAATACTTTATTTTGGTGAAACAACTGCGCCTGAGGTATCAGCCCAAGTTCAACAAGCCTCTAAAAAATTAACGGTAGCGCTTGGTGATCTGATTATCGATCAAGTTACTTCCTATGCATCACTGTTATTGATTTTTGATCCACTACGTATTGATCAGCTTGAGATACGAAGTATTATTGCAAAAACACTCAATACTGATACTCAGATTGAGACCGCTACTACTGAATCACAATCTGCTGTCGTTGAACTTCCTGTTTATTACAGTGAAGAATCTGGTCCTGAATTGAGTTTAATAAGTCAGAGTTCTGGTCTAAGTATTGATGAAGTGATTGCACTACATCAAAGTCTTACTTATCGAGTCTATGCTATTGGTTTTGCACCAGGCTTTGCATTTTTAGGTCAAGTTGATGAACGTATTGCAACTCCTAGACTTAGTACCCCACGCTTAAAAGTACCACGTGGCGCAGTCGGTATTGCTGATCGTCAAACAGCTATTTATCCGGGTGTTTCACCGGGTGGTTGGAATCTGATTGGTCTATGCCCTACTCGCATGTTTGAACCTGATTCTACCCCCCATATGCCAGTAAGTGTAGGAGATGAAGTTCGTTTCAAAGGTATTTCAAAGAATGAATTTCAGGCCTTAGGTGGAGAGTTAGGAGAATTCGCATGAGTCAACCCTCTAACTTAATAGCAAAAGCATTTACAGTAATCCAACCCGGTATTTTATCGCTTTTACAAGACGCAGGACGCTTTGGCAAACATAGTATCGGTTTAACTAACGGTGGCCCACTTGACAAAATCTCATTTGATTGGGCAAACCGTCTATTAGACAACAGCCCAAATGATTGCGTTATTGAAGCCAGTATTGGTGGCTTAGTCCTTCAAGTTGAAATAGATACGCAAATCGCAGTTACTGGAGGCGATGCCGAATTAAGCATTAATCAAACAACTGTTGCTAGCTGGCAAACGCATTCTGTAAAAGTCGGTGACAAAATTTCCTTTGGTTTTGCAACAACGGCAACAAGGCATTACTTGGCTGTAAAAGGTGGTTTCCAAGTAGAACCTATGTTCGGTAGCTGTGCCACGGTTGCTCGTGAAAAGCTCGGTGGCTTAAATGGAAGTGCTTTAAAAGCTGGCGATGCACTACCTGGCTTATCCGTTTCGCAAGATACAATCACTCAAAATTCAGTGAATCAATCAGATCGTCCTGATTATCTTAGTTCTGCTAAGAGTAATGACATTACCTTACGTGTGATTCTTGGCTATCAAAAAGACTCATTTAGTAACCTGCAAAAAGCACGTTTCTTTAATAACGAATTCACAATCAGTGACAAATGCGACCGCATGGGTTTTCGACTAACGGGGCCTGAAATCAAATCAGATATCAGCAGCATGTTATCTGAAGGTATCTGTTATGGTGCTATTCAAGTCCCTGCTGATGGCCAACCGATCATTCTACTCAACGATAGACAAACAATCGGTGGTTATCCCAAAATTGGATCAGTGCTCTCTTTAGATATTCCAAAACTGACCCAGCGCCTACCAGGAACTTCTGTTCACTTTGAATCTATGACAATGGATGATGCTCAATGTGAGTTGCATCTAGCTCATTACCGTTATCAAAACACCGTACTCAGAACACTCAGATAGTATATCTTACTGTAATATCAATTACTTAATCGTAAACACTGTTGGACAGAACCATGAACGAATCAAATAACGATCCAGGCACTCTACAAAAGATCTCCCTAGCAATTGAGGACCTTTTGGTGCAACGTGATGTTCGTGGCATGAAGCACCTGCAAAAAGCATTAACTCCTGGTTATTACCGACGCGCTGCAAATACTCTTTTTGATTGTAAAGGCACTGTATTAATTGGTACTGGCTTCCCTGTTGATTCTACTTTTGAAACCGATGGTCCTGTAGGTGCGATAGCCCTATATGACACATTGAAACATTTAGGTGCTAATCCAATTATAGTTTGTGGTGACCCACTTCAAAGTGTCATAGGTGACGATTATCAAACACATAAAATTAGTGTCGGCGATCTTGCTAATGCCAAACAAGAAGCCATCGATAGTCTCAATGAATTAAAACCCGAAGTAGTGTTATCTATTGAACGACCAGGACTTTGTGCCGGCGGTTATTATGCCAATATGCGCGGCGAAGACATCAGTTCACGCTGTGCCTGCTTCGATTATTTCTTGATAGAAGCTGACTGTCCAACCATTGCCATTGGTGACGGTGGTAATGAGATAGGTATGGGTAAAGTATTAGAAACACTCAGTCTATTGCCAATTACACCTGCTGTAACTAGTTGTGATGAGTTACTTGTAGCAGACGTGTCTAACTGGGGCGCACATGGTTTAATTGCACTATTAGGCTATTGGAGTGGCGAAGACTTACTCTCTAAGATTAATACTTTAGATATTCTGAAATACATCTCTGCACGAGGAAGTGTTGATGGTGTAACACGTGAAAACACGTTGACTGAAGACAGCTTAGGATCTGAAGCAGGACAAGAGTTGATTGATGAATTGCGTCGGATTACTGGGTTTACCAGTTAAATCAAAAAATAGACATAAAGGTGGGGAGTGTTGTTTTTTAATCTCCCTGAAACCAGCCGAGCATAGCTAAAAACTTAAAAATGACACGCTCCACCTTTTTGATGTTTTTCAAAATATTCAAAAAATATGGAGGGTGTCAATTTACATCTATTTAGTAGAAGCCAAAGCCTCTTCAATATAAAATTTACGCAGTTTCATTGCAATCGGCCCAGGCGTGCCATCACCAATCGTGTGGCCATCTATACTTACCACGGACGTTACAAAGGTGGTTGCCGAGCTTAAGAATGCTTCCGCAGCATCTAGCGCTTCTTCTGCTGTAAATAATCTTTCTTCAATCTTAATATTGTCTTCCGCAGCTAATCTCATAATGGCTTTGCGAGTGATTCCTGCTAAGATTTCATTACCTAAATGACGAGTTACTAAGGTGCCATCTTTGGTAATGATATATGCGTTGTTTGAGCTGCCTTCGGTGATATAGCCATCTTCAATCATCCATGCATCGTCAGCACCTGAAGCTTTAGCTGCCATTTTTGCCATACTTGGCGCAAGTAGTTGCACAGTTTTGATGTCACGACGACCCCAACGAATATCTGGGACTGTTATAATCGTCATACCCTTTTTAGCATAAGGACTTTCAAGAATATTCAACTTCTGAGAAAACATAACCAACGATGTAGGTGTATTTTCAGGATAATGAAAACCACGATCTGCCGCGCCACGTGTAACTTGCAAATAAATAAGCCCTTGATCAAGATTGTTCTTTTCAATCAGAGTTTTTTGGATTGTTTCAATCTCTTCATCAGTTGCTGGCGCATCTAATGAAAGCTCATTCATTGAACGATGTAAACGAGCTATATGTCCAATATTATCAATGAGTTGACCATTTAAAACAGAAGTTACTTCATAGATACCATCTGCCATTAAAAAACCACGATCGAATACAGAAATCTTTGCATCTGCTTCTGGGAGGTATTCGCCATTTACGTAAACGGTTCTATTCATCTTTCTATTCCTATCTTAATTTAATATTCTGTTATTTGATTTTATATAGACTTAAATTGTTATATATATAAGCCTTCAGTAAAAAGGGGTTTGCTATGATGCCTTATTATGAAAACAGTGAAGTATTTAGTTAAGGACTTGGTCATAAAATATAACAGATCCTTATAAAGTAAAGTCTTTATACAGACAATACAAATTCTATTGTAGTACCAGTTTGATAATTCTATTTGATCAATTTCAATACTAATATCAACGTAGTGCAATCACTGAAATTTGACGTCCATATTCTGTTTCATTTGCATGTGTGTTACGGCGAAAACTAAAATATTCATCTTCACCCATATAAGTATCAATCCCTAAAGATTCGGAATTAATTTGGCTAAGTTCACACTGCGTTAAAATATATGCAGGCAGATCAAAATAGGATTTACCATCAATCCGACTAATAAATTTATCTGTATTGAAATCACTCAGTAACTCTAACTGTTTGATGAAGTCATCACGCACCTCATAAGAGTCTTGGTGGATCGTAGGACCAATGCAGGCATGAATATTTGCTCTAGTAGCACCCTGCTCGCACATACTACTAACCACCGATTCTATAACCCCAGATACTGCTCCTTTCCAACCCGAATGAGCTGCTGCTATAACACCGGCTTTTCGATCTGCAAATAATACGGGGGCGCAATCTGCACCTAATACGCTTAGTGCAAAGCCTTTTACGTTGGTCACCAGAGCATCACCTTCATGAAAGTCATCACTGCTTTTGCCTGTGATTACATGCACTGTAGTGCTGTGTATTTGTTTTAAACCGAACAGTTTTGATTCTTGTAAACCTAAAGCATGTATGGCGCGCCAACGATTTTCGATGACGTTATCGATTGAATCTAATGAGGCAGGTCCGCAATTTAGCGAATCATAAATACCTTTTGACACCCCCCCACTTTTACCGAAAAACCCATGACTGATTCCATATAAGGATTTTAAAGTTTCACTCTGTTGATACATTCTGATCAATCCTTTTACTAATTTATTATTTATGAAGTGTACGTTTAGTATTTCAACGTTTCCAATAAAGCACTAATTAGATGTCCTTTAGGGTCTGCAGTTCGTTTCACTAAACCTGTAATTAATTTGACTGGAGTTTCACTAGGTTCTCTCAACTGTCTAGTAATTATATTACGAGGTTTTAATTTATCATGAGGATTATATCCATCAGAATTACTCAATGTAGAGGGTGAATTTGGATTTGAAACGTCATCATCAGCAATATGTTGTGGCATCACTGCAACTCCCATACCACATGAGACCATTTGCCAAATTGAATCAAAATTATCAGTCTCAAGGACAGTCTTAGTGTTTATTCCTAATTGTGTTAATTCAGCTTCGATTAATTCCCCCGCGCTTGAAGTGCGTTTAAATTGAATATAAGGATTAGTTTCTAATATATCTTTAACTGATTTTCCTTTAGCTTTTTTGTGTGAAATCACCACTAGTGACTCTGAAGCAAACGGATACCAGCTCATGCCCATAGGTAACTCCCTAGGTTCACTAACCACAGCCGCATCGAGAATGCCACGATAAACGCTACGAGTTAATTCTTCTGAAAGCCCTGTATGGACACTAATAAACAGATCAGGGTTAGTCTGTCTTAAGTCAGTTAAAGCTTGGGGTAACAACATTCGCTGTACTGAAGGCACCGCACCCAGTTGCAATGAGCCGGAGACTTGCTCATCAGAGGCACTATTTAAATCATTACACATGCGTAGTATTTCACGAGATTTACGTGCCAACGTTATGGCACGTGAGGTCGGCCGAGGCGGACGTTTGCTTCGATCAAACAAGTGTTCCCCAAATTCTTGCTCTAGTGCTTTTATTTGTAGGCTGACAGCAGATTGAGTTAAGCCGAGCGCTTCACCCGCTGCTGCAAATCCACCAAAATCTAAAATACAAACCAGTGTTCTTAATTGACGAATTTCCATCAATGGCCTCAAATATAAGTTATGTCATGCTTTATTGAATTTTAATAAGTTTAATAAAATTCATGTAATGAATAAAATCATTTAACTATCTAATATAGTTTACTTACTTTAATTCTGCCATGATAAAAATAAATTAACTTAATTAGATATATATCTTAATAATTAAGAGAAAAAATAAGCCCTATTCTGTATTTGAAGCTATAGTGGTAGCATTAAAAAAATCACTATTCACTCTTAAACTATCAATGAGATTTAATCCATGAAACTAAATGACAACAGCCTATTTCGCCAACAAGCTTACCTCAACGGCGAATGGGTAGATGCTGATAACAAAGAAACCTTTAACGTCAATAACCCAGCCGATGATTCGATTATCGGCACTGTTCCAAATATGGGAGCAGCCGAAACGAAACGTGCCATTGAAGCTGCAAATGTCGCTTGGCCAGCATGGCGTGCAAAAACTATGACCGAACGTTCTTTAATCTTAGAAGAATGGTTTAAATTAATCATGGAAAACCAAGCAGATCTTGCAATTATTATGACTATGGAACAAGGAAAGTCAGTAGCAGAAGCGACCGGTGAAGTAGGCTATGGTGCGTCTTTTGTTAAATGGTTTGCTGAAGAATGTAAACGCGTTCGTGGTGATACCATGCCAACCAAAAACAATGATCAACGTATCGTAATTACTAAAGAACCTATCGGTGTTTGCGCCGCGATTACACCTTGGAATTTCCCTAATGCAATGATAACGCGTAAAGCGGCTCCTGCATTAAGTGTAGGTTGTCCGATGGTAGTTAAACCTGCGGAAGCAACGCCGTATTCTGCTTTAGCATTGGCAGTATTAGCAGAACGTGCAGGAATTCCAGCAGGTATCTTTAGTGTGTTGACAGGTGATGCTCCTGCAATTGGTGGTGAAATGACATCTAACCCTATCGTGCGTAAATTAACCTTTACGGGATCAACGGGTGTTGGAAAGTTGTTAATGCGTCAATGTTCAGACACATTAAAAAAGATGTCATTAGAATTAGGTGGCAACGCACCCTTTATTGTTTTTGAAGATGCCGACATCGATGCCGCTGTCGAAGGCTTAATGGTTTCTAAATACCGTAATAGCGGACAAACCTGTGTATGTACTAACCGTACCTTGGTACATGAATCAGTCTACGATGAATTCGCGGAAAAACTAGCAGTAAAAGTAGCTGCATTGAAAGTAGGCAATGGTTTTGATGAAGGTGTTACACAAGGGCCTTTGATTAATATGGCAGCAATTGAAAAAATCGAAGAACATGTTAAAGATGCAATTGATAAAGGCGCTAAAGTATTAGTTGGTGGTAAACGCCATGAGTTAGGTGGTACTTTTTACTACCCAACATTGCTAGGTGATGTCACAACAGATATGCGTGTTACATACGAAGAAACCTTCGGCCCAGTTGCACCGTTGTTTAAGTTCAAGACTGAAGAAGAAGCAGTAAAAATGGCGAATGATACGGAATTTGGTCTGGCTTCTTATTTCTATACTCGTGATATAGGCAGAGTGTGGCGTGTATCAGAAGCGTTAGAATACGGTATGGTAGGTGTGAACTCTGGTCTAATCTCAAATGAGATAGCACCTTTCGGCGGCGTTAAAGAATCTGGCTTAGGTCGTGAAGGTGGTACTTACGGCATCGAAGAATTTTTAGAGCCTAAGTATATTTGTATGGCTGGTGTTAACTCTTAATTAAAAGTCATACTAAACATAATAGATAGTGACAGCCAAACTTTAGCGAGATAATGGTTGATGCACACTGTGAACTACCAGAAGTGTAATTGTTTTGAAAACCCAAAAAAGGTGGGGGGTGTCATTTATTTTAAATAAATGACACCCCCCACCTTTTTATGATTTTCAGCTGCTTAAACAATCAAATTGCTATTCTTTAAGGCGATATCCCGTCTTAAACATCCAGCTAATCACGCCCAAACACGCCAGCAAAAACACAACTACCATGGCCAAACTCAGTCCAACATTCACGTCAGAAACTTCAAAGAAGCTCCAACGAAAACCACTGACTAGGTATAGCACTGGATTAAACAAAGTCACGGTCTGCCAGAATGGTGGCAACATGCTAACCGAGTAAAAGCTTCCGCCAAGAAACACTAAAGGAGTTATTACCAACAATGGAATCACTTGCAGTTTTTCAAAGTTATTTGCCCATAGACCAATAATAAAACCAAACAGGCTAAACGAGATGCAAGTAAGAATTAAAAAGGACACCATCCAGATAGGGTGCTCGATTCGTAACTCCACAAAGAAACTCGCCGTAATTAAAATCACAATTCCTAGAATGAACGATTTACTTGCAGCAGCGCCGACATAGCCAACCATAATCTCAAAAAATGATACAGGTGCGGATAACACTTCGTAAATACTTCCCGTAAACTTAGGGAAAAATATGCCAAAAGATGCGTTTGAGATACTTTGTGTAAGTAGCGATAGCATTGTCAAACCGGGCACAATGAATAAACCGTAAGGGACACCTTCGATAGTATCAATACGTGATCCAATCGCTGAACCAAACACCACAAAATAAAGCGCGGTAGATATTACTGGTGACGCTAGGCTCTGAAATAAGGTCTTCCATGAGCGTAACATCTCATATTTGTATATGACCTTGATCGCTTGTAGATTTAAATTCATGACGCACCCCCTACTTTTGCTTCTTGATGATCCATGTCTTTATTATCAGAACCTTTATGCACAAGGGTCACAAAAATATCTTCTAATGAGCTTTGTGTTGTTTGCATGTCTTTCAACTGTAAGCCTGACTCTTGAAGGGTTTGTAACAACTTAGTAATTCCTGTGCCATCGCCTCCTGTATCGTAGGTATAGATCAGTTTATTGGCGTTTTCATCTAATGCTAAATCGTAATGACTGAGTGATTCAGGAATACTATCAATCGTTTCTGTAATTTCTAATACCAATTGTTTCTTACCGAGCTTTTGCATTAAGACTTGTTTGTCTTCAATCAATAATAATTCTCCACCACTAATTACACCGATACGATCAGCTATTTCTTCTGCTTCTTCGATGTAGTGGGTAGTTAGAATAATAGTAACGCCAGAATCACGTAACTTACGTACGATGTTCCACATATCTTTACGTAGTTCTACGTCAACACCTGCTGTTGGCTCATCTAAAAATAGAATTTTAGGTTGATGAGAAAGCGCTTTAGCTATCAATACTCGACGTTTCATACCACCAGATAATGTTCTTAATTCGTTATTCTTTTTATCCCAAAGACTGAGATCTTTGAGTAATTGTTCGAGATAATTGTCATCTCTTTTTTTACCGAATAAACCACGACTAAATTGAATTGTATTCCAAACAGTTTCAAACGCACCAAGGGTTAATTCTTGAGGCACTAAACCGATTAGTTGGCGGGATTCACGGAAGTTCTTAATGATGTCATTTCCACCAACAGAAACACTGCCACCTGTTGGTGATACAATACCGCAAATAGTTGAAATCAAAGTGGTTTTTCCAGCCCCATTAGGACCTAACAAAGCAATAATTTCGCCTTTGTCGATATCTAAATTGATTCTGTTTAAGGCTTTATGACCGCCTTTATAAACTTTAGATAAATTTTTGATAGAGATGATTGAATTCATCACAGCATGTTACGTGCTATAAAACTCATCAGCAATATTTCCTTAAAGAATATTAATTTGGCTTTATTTAAAAATAATGATTATTGGTAAATAATGAAGTAATTTAATCTAAATGACTATTGCTGAATTTCTATAAATAGCTCAAAGATTTTTCTACAAAACCAATATTTGCACTACTTTTCATATAGACGGCATAAATACGTAAAGGAAAACTCTTTATGCCTTTTACTTTAAATAGACTCTTCTCTTCTATGAATGGAGCAATCATTTGACTTGGTAAAAAGGCAGCTCCACCGCTACTCAAAATAAAATTGAGTGCGATTCGCGCTTGATTTACTCGTTTTTGTGGCAAATCATAATCTCTTAAAGCGCGATTATGATCCATTAAAAACTGCTCACCCCAATGTACCAAGGTGTAATTAGTTTCTAAAGCTTCTTTTAAGTTTTGGTTTGGTTTATCAGATACCAAAGTGAGTTGTAAATCTATCACTTTGGTGAAAACTACATCTGTTAATTTTGGTGGCTCATAAATAAAGATAAGATCCATAGCGCCATCTAATAATTGCCTTAGTAAATAAGAATGATCATGTGATTCAGCAGTTAATGAGAGACTAGGAAAATCTGCATGCAAGCGCTCCAACCACTCTAAGACAAATATATCCCAAGTAATAAATAAACCACCTACCGCAATGCGAAAACTTTCATCTGCTTCGATATGAATCTCTTGTTTAGCCCGACGCCAAAGTGCCAACATAGATCGGGCATGCCCAATAAACCTTTCCCCCGCTGGAGTAATCTCAATAGTTCGGGAAGTTCGTTCGAATAACTTACACTCTAATTCATCCTCTAAGGATTGTAGACGGGCGCTTATAGTCGATTGCGTCACAAATAAAGCTTGCGCCGTTTTTTTGAAATGACGCGTTCTGTTGAGTTCCAAAACTGTTTTTACTTGATCTATATTCATATTTCTTATTTTGTTGGCTTGACTAAAAAAAGATTAACAAACAATATCGATCGCTGCAATCGGATTAATTAATTATCCTGATCTATTTACATACCCTATAATTCATTGTAATTACTAAAATAGTATATTTTTTAGGGGCTTCAGAGCTTAAGATAATTTTTTAAGCCTAAATACATATCAAACATTTTAAGAGACGAACGTTATGCAAGTACACCAATTACATGATGAAAAAGAGTTAAGTAAAGAAACCAATGCGGAATGGATGGAGCGTCGCGCAAAAGCAGTTCCAAAAGGCGTTGCCCATGCATGTCCAATTTTTGCAGAACGAGCAGAAAACTCAGAGGTTTGGGATGTTGAAGGTAAGCGTTATATAGATTTCGCAGGTGGTATTGCGGTTATGAACACGGGTCATGTACACCCTAAAATAACGGCTGCAGCTCAGAAACAAACAGAATTGTTTAGCCACACTGCATTTCAAGTTATGCCTTACAAGCCTTACATTGAATTAGCAGAACGTTTAAATGAATTAGCGCCTGGACCAACTGAGAAAAAGACCGTGTTCTTTACTTCTGGGGCAGAAGCCGTTGAAAATTCTGTTAAAATTGCAAGAGCATTCACTGGTCGTCCAGGTGTAATTACCTTTGTCGGTGGTTACCACGGTCGCAGTATGATGACGCTAGCAATGACTGGTAAGGTTGATCCTTATAAACGTGATTTTGGTCCGTTCCCTGGAAATGTTTATCATGCACCTTTTCCTATGGAAGCTCACGGTATAACTACCCAAGACTCTTTAAATGCTATCCATAATATGTTTAAAGCGGATATTGAAGCTGAACAAGTTGCAGCTATTGTTCTTGAACCTGTCCAAGGTGAAGGTGGGTTTTATCAAGCGCCACATGATCTAATGACTGGACTCAGAGAGATTTGTGATAAATATGGTATTTTATTAATTGCAGACGAAGTACAAAGTGGTTTCGGCCGCACAGGCAAACTGTTTGCTATGGAACACTACGATATTGAAGCTGACATGATTACAACGGCCAAAAGTTTAGCTTCAGGTTATCCTTTATCTGGCGTTATTGGTAAAGCAGAAATCATGGATGCGCCAAATCCAGGTGGCTTAGGTGGTACTTATGGTGGAAACCCAGTTTCTTGTGCGGCAGCACTTGCTGTTATAGAGGTAATCGAAGAAGAAAATCTTCTTGAGCGTAGTACTCAATTAGGTCAGATGATTATTGATCGTATCAACGCTATCAAAGCACATAAAAACATTAAGATCATCGGTGATGTGCGAACTTTAGGTGCAATGACAGCGTTTGAACTAATTGATCATGATGGTAAGCCCTGTCCAGTATTGACCAAAGCTTTGACGACAAAGTCACTAGAAAAGCAATTAATACTGCTTTCTTGCGGAACGTTTGGTAATACCATCAGAGTTCTAGTGCCATTAACGGTGAGCGATGAAGTGTTAAATGAAGGCTTAGCTATCATTGAAGAAGTTATTCACGAGCTAAACTAATTTATTTGTACTATCTTTGAGTTGTGACTTAGTTTTTACAATGTCACATATATAATATTTAAATAAGAAATAAGAATATGGTCCCATTTGCAATCGCAGGTGTACAAATGTACACCTCAGCATTAAAAGAAAACGTAACTGCTATGTCGCATAAAATCGACTTGGTTATGATAAAGTTCCCATGGACACAAATGATTGTTTTTAGTGAACTTGCACCTTACGGGCCACTTACATCTAAAGCAAAAGACTTTCCTCATCCTGATATAAAAATATTTCAAGATCTCGCTATCAAACATAATGTATGGCTTATACCTGGTTCTATGTTTGAAAATCGTGATGGTAAAACCTATAACACAACATTCGTAATTAACCCTGCAGGTGAGTTGATTGGTCGTTATGACAAAATGTTCCCATTCACGCCATATGAAAAAGGTGTAGAGCCAGGCTCAGAATTTTTAATATTCGACATCCCTGATGTGGGTCGTTTTGGCGTTAGTATTTGTTATGATATCTGGTTCCCTGAAACAACCCGAACTCTGACTTGCGAAGGTGTCGAAGTACTTATACATCCTGTACTTACGGGTACAGCTGATAGAGACGTAGAACTCAGTATTGCTCGCTCAACAGCTGCAATGTTCCAGTGCTATGTGGTTGATATAAACGGACTTGGTGCTGGCGGCAATGGCCGCTCATGTATGATTAACCCGGCAGGTGCCATACATTATCAATCAGCTGGGCAAGAAGATATTTTGATGATGGAAATAGATCTTGCTCAAGTGAGACGTCAGCGTGAAACTGGTCTCTTAGGACTCGGGCAATTATTGAAAAGCTTCAGAGATACAAGTGTTGAATTCCCTATCTACGATAAAAATTCTCTAGCTGGTCAATATCTCGATACTCTTGGCCCGTTGGCAATGCCCGAAAGAGGTACCCAAGCAGGACTAAATGTTCTTAGTCCAGCAGATGCTATACAAAAACTAAACAATGATACTGAAACCCAACAAGAAACTCAGGATAAGATTACAGCAATAACAGATGCTTCTATAAGGACAGTTCACCATTTGATATAGAGTAACTGTATAGCTTCAAAGAGACATAAATTACGACCCCGAGTAAGAATTTTTTAAAACAAAGGAGATCGAATGACTGCGTCTGATGAGTCAGAATTACCAAAAGAGAAAGCTGAAGGCCTCTCTATTGTAAATCTATATAGTGCGTCTCAAACTCGCCTAGATAATTGGAATGAGTTAAAAACAGTCACATCTCGTCTCGATGAAAAAGAGATTGATGAAGAGCTTGCTCAAAAACTAACAAAAAAAGCACGTAAGTTATTACATAAGCTGGAACCTATTGAAATGTATTGGGCATTTCCGGGGCGTAACGTTTTTAAAGAGTTGCTTGAAATATTAACAGCAGGCGATTTCCACAAAACCAACAATGTTGTGAAGCGAATTGTAAGAGCCCTAATGAACAACTCTTACCGAAGAAGGCGCATTAACCTTGGTTTAATGCCAGAGGATAAATGTAACAGCCTTGTTGAATCAGAAGATAATAGAGATAACGATAAACACGAACTAAACAATCCTTATTTTGAAGTATTGATAGTTGATAACAACAGTGGCTTTACGGAAGAAAATGAACGCGCAGAATTTGCTGATATCAGACGATACAGTGATGCTTTTACCTATGAACCTGTTTTTGTACGCTCATTCGAAGATGCTTTAATTGCCTCATTGGTCAATCATAATATTCAAGCAGTTGTGGTTCGTTATGGCTTTGAACTAGAGTCTGAATATGGCGTATCTATATTAAATGATGGCATAACCAAACTAACTAAAAAGGCTTTAAAAGCCATCGGTTCTGGAAACTATGCGCCCACCTTATGTGATGTTATCAAAAAGGCTCGTCCAGAACTTGATATTTATTTAGTTACAGATAGATCGGTTGAAGATGTTGCCAGCACAGTAACTCATTCCTGCCGTAGAGTATTTTATAATCAAGAAGATTACCTTGAGTTACATCTCAATATTTTAAGAGGTGTTCAAGAACGCTATCAATCACCGTTTTTTAGCGCCTTAAAAAAATACAGTAAACAACCCACAGGCGTTTTTCATGCTATGCCTATCAGCCGTGGAAAGTCTATTACCAAGTCCCATTGGATCAAGGATATGGCTGAATTCTATGGCATGAATACTTTTTTGGCTGAAACTTCAGCAACCTCAGGTGGTTTGGACTCACTATTAGACCCTACCGGACCCATCAAAGAAGCACTGGCACTCGCTGCACGAGCATTTGGTGCAAGACAAACATTCTTTGCTACTAATGGCACATCTACCTGTAACAAGATTGTTGTTCAGGCATTAACTAGACCTGGCGATATAGTATTAGTAGATAGAGATTGTCATAAGTCACATCATTACGGCATGGTATTAGCGGGCAGCGAAGTTATTTATTTAGACTCATATCCGCTCGATAAATACTCAATGTATGGTGCCGTACCTCTTGAAGATATCAAACGTACTCTGCTCGAATTGAAAGAGGCAGGTAAACTAGACCGTGTCAAAATGTTACTACTTACTAATTGTACTTTTGACGGTCTGGTTTATAACGTCAAAAGAATTATGGAGCAGTGTTTGGCAATTAAGCCTGACCTAGTATTCCTTTGGGATGAAGCTTGGTTTGCATTTGCACGATTTGGCCCTACCTACAGACAACGAACTGGCATGCATGCAGCTCAGATATTACGTGATAAATATCGTAGCAAAAATTATCGTAAAGATTACGTTAAGCATTTGGAAGATTTACAGGCTATTGACTCTAACGATATCGAAACCTTAGCTAAAATGCCTTTGCTTCCAGACCCAGACTTAGTCAGAGTAAGAGTTTATGCTACGCAGTCAACACATAAGACCTTAACCTCTCTACGTCAAGGTTCTATGATTCATATCTATGACCAAGACTACAATGGAAAAGCCGAGGAGTCTTTTCATGAGGCCTATATGACTCATACGTCGACCTCTCCCAATTACCAAATTCTAGCATCGTTAGATATTGGTCGACGACAGGTTGAACTTGAAGGCTTTGAACTCGTTCAAAAACAAGTTGAAATGGCAACGGTACTGCGTAAACAAATTTCTAAAAATACACATCTGAGTAAGTACTTCAAAGTCCTTGGCGTCAATGACATGATCCCACAGCAATTTAGAAACTCTGATAAAGAGTATTACAGTGCTGAATGTAACTGGGGAGATATTTGGACTGCATGGATGAATGATGAATTCGTCTTAGATGCCACTCGAGTAACACTTTACGTTGCTGGTTTGGGTGTTGATGGGGATACCTTTAAAAACAAATATTTAATGGATCAGTTTGGTATTCAAATAAATAAAACGTCGCGTAATACCGTGTTATTTATGACCAATATTGGCACTACAAGAAGCTCTATCGCCTATTTACTTGAGGCATTAATACAAATAGCCAAAGATATGGATTCAAAGTTAGATCATTCAAGCAAGATCGAACGACGTATTCACGACAAAAAGGTACATTCGCTTACTGAAAAGCTACCACCGCTTCCAGACTTTAGTTATTTTCACGATGTTTTTAGGCCAGACCCAAAAAGTAAAACTCAAGAGGGACATATTCGTAGCGCTTTTTATCTATCTTACGATGATGAGAACTGTGAGTATTTTAGTATAGAAAATGAAATTGAAGAAATAATGTCAACAGGACGTGAATTGGTTTCTGCAGGTTTCATTACACCTTACCCACCAGGGTTCCCGATACTAGTCCCAGGCCAAGTTATCAGTAAAGATATTATGGATTTCATGCGCAACTTAGATGTGAAAGAAATTCATGGTTATCGAGAAGAACTTGGGCTCAGAGTTTTCACCCAACCCACGCTTGATAATTTCAAACTGAGACAATGATTAATCATCAAGTGAACAGTAAACAATAACTAATAATTAGCAAAGGAGAGATTTTAATGAGCAAAAAACTAAATGGAATGTCAGATATTCGTCGTTATTTTCATCGATCTGATAAACCCATCTTTTTTATAAGTGCTACCAATTTTAATTTATTGGGCATGGACGAATGGGTAAAAAACTTTAAATTCATTAACTACATTGATTGTTATGATGGCCGTCACCCGAATACTTTTGTACCGAGTAAAATTCCACATAAAGAGTTTGAAAGCATCGAAGACATCAACAACTACTTACTGCAACATGAAGAAGTAAAAGAATACACAAAGTCTTTTGGTAGACATCCTAAAGCTGTTTTTTTGATGTTTGATAAAGAAACTGAAACTTTGGCGAAAGAAGCAGGTTTAAAAACTTGGTTTCCTAGCGCCAAGCTAAGAAGCAAACTTGACGACAAGATTGAAACTGTACGTATCGGTAATAAAGCTGGTGTGCCTAGCGTTCCTAATGTCTTAACCAGTGTTTCTTCATATGAAGATTTATGCAAAAAAACAGCTAAATTAGTAGGTAAAGATTTAGTAATCCAAACAGCTTATGGAGATTCAGGTCATACGACTTTCTTTGTTAAAGACGAAGCCAGTTTCAACAAGCATGCTGATGAAATCATTGATGCACCAGAAGTTAAAGTGATGAAACGCATCAATTGTCGCGGTGGAGCTATTGAAGCTTGCGCAACAAAAGCGGGTACGATTGTAGGCCCACTAATGACAGAACTTGTTGGCTTTAAAGGCGTAACGCCTTACAAAGGTGGTTGGTGTGGTAATGAAATATTTGCAAAAGCTTTTTCGCCTGAAGCACGTGAACAAGCCCGTGATTACACCTTTAAGTTTGGTGAGCAACTTAAAAAAGAAGGTTACCGAGGTTACTTTGAACTAGATTTTTTAATCGATGTAGACGACAACCAGCTTTATTTGGGTGAACTCAACCCTCGTATTACTGGCGCAAGCTCAATGACCAACCATGCCGCATTTGCTCATGCTGATGCCCCATTATTCTTATTCCACTTACTTGAATTCTCTGATGTTGAGTTTGATCTTGATGTAGATGCATTAAATGCCCGATGGGCTGACCCAGCGAACATCGATGAATGGAGCCAGATGGTCATAAAGCATACGGATAAAGATGTACGTTATGTAAATCAGGCACCTGAAACAGGCATCTACAAAATGGATGACGAAGGTAATATGGAACATTCACGTTTCGATTATCATCGAAGAGCAGTAGCCAGTGAGAATGAAGCTTTTTTCATTCGCTTAAGTGGCCCAGGTGATTATTTATATGAAGGCGCAGACCTTGGTATTTTAGTGACTAGAGGACGTTTAATGGGAGAACGCTTTGGTTTAAACAAAAGAGCTAAACGATGGTTGAATGGAGTAAAGTCCTCTTACGACAGTACATCAATAGATAATCCTGGTATTGAGGAAGGTAGTTTTAAAATACTATAATTTCTTATTTAAAATCTGAAAACTATTTCAGCTTGTCTCATTTATTTTGTAATGTAATTAAATACATTATTAGAGTAAGTCAGACAAGCTGTGTTGTTTAAGCTCATCATTTTTTATTGATTAACCTATATAAAAATACGGACTAATAATTTGTTTTTTTTAACACTGCCTAACAACATAGTTAATTGATTGAGTGGTTACTTGGAGTACTCCAATCATTACTGTATAACGACTCCTTGATTCTCGTATTCTAGCTTTGCTGGAAAATGTTTAACCCTAGAGGCACCCTTAATCAGGGTAATTTTTTAACTTGCATACGATATTTGAAGCAGTTTCAGAAGCCACTCCAGGAATTAAGTGGCAGAATATATTTAGGCGCACTTGGCCTTTATATAAGCGCTGGTATCTTTCGCAAGGCACTGTAGATAGACCTACCTACAAAACCTGTCGAAATAGACTCATTGAGTTTATGCCTGAATTAATCCCCGTTTATGATCAATTGCGAGAACTCACAGCTGGCAGTGACATGGCTTCTCGTTTTTTAAGCCTCTATTGTCCACCAGCTTATATTTCTGGTTGTTCCCAACTTATCTGGCCTGCACCTGAAGCTAGACTGATCAGAAATTATGATTACAGTCCTCGTAGACTGGATGGCGTTATTATAAACTCCAGTTGGTTAGGCAAAAACGTAATCGCAATGTCAGATTGTTTAATTGGCGTTTTAGATGGAATGAACGAAGATGGTCTTTGCGTCAGTCTTACTTTTGGTGGTTCGCGTCATGTAGGTAAAGGTTTTGGCATACCTATTATTCTTCGTTATATTCTAGAAACCTGTGAAAACGCCAAACAAGCTCAGCTTGCACTGGAGCGTATTCCTACGCATATGGCTTATAATGTCACTGTCATAGATGCACATGGAGATTATTTTACAGCACATCTATTTCCAGGAAAAGACGCTATTATTGATAGAAAGCAGCGCATCGCCACTAATCATCAACCTTATGATATAAAATGGAAAAGCTACGCTAATGCATCTGCAACATTAGCGCGTGAAGCTGAGTTAGAAAAATATCTAGCATTAGGGGATATGAATTTTCAACAAATTGCGAATGCTTTTCATTACCCACCACTCTATTCCACTGACTTTAAAAACGGTTTCAGTACTCTATATACCTCGATTTACTATCCAAATGAAAAAATAGTTGAACTACGTTGGCCCGACAGTAATTGGATATTGGATTTTCCCAATTTTTCAGAAGGGAAACGCACCATAAACTATCGAACTGATGGTGCTGTAACAATTCAAAACAGTTAATCGTTGAAAACGAGTGTTTTAATTTTAATACTCAAAAAATTAATTACGTTATTATTAATAACTAGAACGCATAAACGCCATGCTACTCTCTACCAATGCCATTACTCCAACAATGACTAATAATGTTGGCGTTCCTACTTCAACGATTATCCAACCTGCTATCAATGGGAAA
>JBALXO010000042.1:0-4557 GCA_036960615.1 Cocleimonas sp.
TTACGGTCTTTTGGATTGATCGGAGATAAACGATATTCATTTAACAACATGGTTTGATGTGAAACCCAAGCTGTCCAAGCTTCTTGGCAGATACCGTCATAGATTCGCTGACCTATCTCGCCAGGGTAAACCAATCTTTCTAGACCTTCTGCTTCTTTGCCCAATTTTACGCAATTAACCATTCTTGCCATTGTTATTTCCTTGTTCTCGTAATGTATTTAAAAGTGTGGTGACAGGAGCCGCAAGGCCGCCGTCGAATTCTGTTTTGATGTTATACCAGAGAGTCTCATGATTCTCCATCACACTAGTATTAATGGGGTGTTTTTGCGAGATTATCAAGGGTTGAATGTGCAATTTGAAATGACTGAAGGTATGACTGAGTATTGGCATTCTTCTCGCAGTATCTAATGATTCCCCCGAATAACTGTCAAACCACTCACTCGCATCTGCTTCAGTATCAAATTGAGGAAAACACCATAAGCCTCCCCATATACCAATGGGTGGACGTTTTAACATCATCACATTTGCTTCAGTATTCTTGATAATCAGCATAATAGCCTGTTTTTCAGGAATCACTTTTTTAGGTTTTCGTGTGGGAAAGTCTGCTTGTGTTCCGTCTGCGTTTGCAATGCAATCGGTACTTAATGGGCAATCTTCACAACGGGGCTTACTGCGAGTACAAAGCGTTGCACCTAAATCCATAATCGCTTGGGTGTAATCTGCATTACGTTTTTTAGGCGTGGTGTCTTCTGCTAACAGCCACAGTTTTTTTAGAATCTCAGCTTTACCTGACCAACCTTCAACCGCGAACACGCGACACAGAACACGTTTAACATTGCCGTCTAGAATGGGTTCTGGCTGATTACTCGCAATCGATAAAATAGCGGCTCCAGTTGATCGCCCAATACCTTTTAAGCTTTGAATACTTTCAATATCTTGAGGAAACTCACCATGAAAGTCATCACGAACCATTTTTGCGGCGGCGTGCATATTTCGCGCTCGGGCGTAATAACCTAAACCAGACCAGTGTTTTAAAACTTCGTCTTGTTCCGCATCTGCCAAGCTTTCCACCGTTGGAAACGACTGCATAAACTTTTCAAAATATGGAATTACGGTTTTTACTTGAGTCTGTTGCAACATGATTTCAGACACCCACACGCGATAGGCATTGATATCTTTCTGCCAAGGTAAATTCTTGCGTCCGTGCTGATCAAACCATGTTAATAGTTTTTCTGAAAAACTCATTGAGCCATGATCGTGTTCACTTTTTCTTTTCATCTTGTTTGAATGCATATTGATAGCATTCTATATTACTATTATTACTCTTAGCTTGCTCAAAACCATAACTATCGTAGAGCGATTTTGCCGCTTGCATAGTAGCGGTGGTTTCTAAAAACAACGCTGAGTATTTATTCATTTTTGCAAACATGAATACATTATTGAGCAAATGTTGCCCTGCTCCAGATCCCCGTTTGTTAGCGCGTACATATAAGCGTTTAATTTCTGCTTCTTTAGGTTTGCCGTCTCTGGGACGAATAGCTATACAACCAATTGCATTGGTACTTTTACTATAATCTTCGCTAGCAAAGGCCAAATAAATAATACCTTTAGGTTTGCTGTAATTGCCCGGTAATGAGGCGAGTTCATCCTCGAAGCCTTCAAAACATTCGCAATTACCCCCTTGATTTACGTCTGATTGATATTCTTGAAATAAAGTTCGTACTGTATCCAGATGCTCCGTTTGGGCTTGTATTATTTTCATTTGGTGGCCTTCCCTATTTTAACTTTACTTTCAAAGGACATCTTTTGACAAAGACTATGATTGGCTTAAAAATTCGCCACTTTGATGTTTCCACATCATTGCATATTTGCCATCCTTTTCAAGTAACTGTCGGTGCGTTCCTTGCTCGATAATTTTTCCATTGTCCAATACTAATATGCGATCCATGCGCAGTATGGTCGATAAACGATGTGCTATCACAATCGCAGTCTTGGTAGATATTAACTCAAAAATTGCCGTTTGAATTTGCTTTTCTGTGATTGAATCAAGCGCACTCGTGGCTTCATCTAAAACTACAATGGGTGCATCTTCTAAGAATGCCCGAGCCAGCGCTATGCGTTGCTTTTCTCCACCGGATAATTTGACTCCTCGCTCACCTACCATGGTCTCGAACTGATCAGATAAACGGTCTATAAACTCGATGCTTCCTGATTTCTTTGCAGCATCGATTAATTGTTCTTCAGACACATCTTCATTCAAAATAATATTTTCACGAACGGTGCGATGAAATAATTCGGGTTGCTGAGGCACTAAGGAAATTTGATTGCGTAAGGATTCTAAAGTGAAATCTTTAGCATTATGGCCGTCAAAGAGAATCTCGCCTTGTTGTGGATCGCTAAATCGAAACAATAGTTTGGTTAATGATGTTTTTCCAGAACCAGAATGTCCCACCAATGCAATCTTCTCACCTGCTTTGATAGTTAAAGAGAAGTCTTCAAACAAACAGGCGTTGGTGTTTCTAATGCCTACAATGTTGTTTTCGTTTCCTGGATAGGTGAAACTTAACTGTTTAAATTCAATCTTACCTGCGCTGATAGTTAATGGTTTAGCATTAGGGTTATCTTTTTCGATATCAGTACTACCAAAGACTTCTGACATCTCTGATGCATCAGCCAAGGCGGTAAAAAAAGCTCTAAAATTACGCCCAAATTCCCATAAGCGCTGGACCAGAATTAACAATATAGATTGAAACAACACAAACTCGCCAACATTGAACAAACCTTGCTGCCATTTATCAATCATCAAATACACAAGTATCAATTCGATACCCATGGTTAAAATGCCTTGCACCGAGAACGAAACAAACATTAAAAACCAGGCAATTTTTTTCTTGGCATAAATATCATCAGCTTTTTGATCAATATTGCTTTGTTCGTGTTTTTCTAAAGCAAAGCTTTTAACGATGAAAATATTGCTGATGGCATCTGAATAAGCACCTCCCAATTTGGAATCTCTTTCAGCCACAGCTTTATCGTATTTGAGTTTCCATACTGAAAAACCCACGCTCCATGCGATGTAAAAAAAGATCCATATTAAAAAGTAGAAGGCAAACTCTGGATAGTGTTGATAGAAGATGACAAAGGCAATGCTGATGCCGATGATGTTTTGCACAAACTGGAATAAGAACCAGTCCATAATAATTTCATAAGCACGAGAGAAGCGGCTAGCTTTTTTGATTAAACCGCCAGAGAAGTTATTCTCAAAAAAGTCGAATTTTTGCTGCTTCAAGACATCAAAACAACGCTTATCTAAAAGATTTACACCACCGGCATCTACAGGAATAATACCAACTTCTAGGACTCGCCAGGAGACCCAAACGCCTGCGTAAAAAGTAACAACCATCCAGAAATTATCAAGAATAATTTGTGTATTTTCAGGACTAACACCGTCTGCAAAGCCATTGGCTATATTTTTATAGAAAACAGGTACGTACATACCAAAAGACGTGGCAGCAACAACGCCTAAAATACATAACAAAAATCCCCAGCGCTTTTGCCAAGTAATCTGTGCATATATTTTAAAAATGGTCATCATAAGTTGAGTGTACTTGATACTTACAGAATTGAACCACCTATTCTTATAAAATTTCAGCTGTTAAATATCATCGAGTTTTAATCAACTATAGGAGCACAAACAATTCCCATTTAAGCCTCACAAACTAATGTTTCTAAAGATATACTTTACCTATGGAAAGCATTTTAGAATTCAGCATTTATTGGATAATTGCCTTAGCCTTTGTTGGGTTTTGTGCAGGTTATATAGATGCGGTTGCTGGCGGTGGCGGTATGCTGAATTTACCTGCTTTGTTATTTGCGGGTGTGCCTCCTGTTTCAGCTTTAGCTGTAAGTAAAATGAGTGCGATTGCAGGAACTGTACTGGCGGTTATCAAATATACCTTGAGTAAAAAAGTGCACTGGCAAACAGTGTTTATCGCAGCTATACCTTGTTTAGTAGCTTCTTATTTGGGAGGAAAGCTTGCACTAACTATTTCTGCAACGGTATTAGCTTGGGCGATTTTAATTTGTATTCCTATTGCGCTTTTCGTTGTCTTGCGTGACTCAAACGATAGCGATGAAGCCGAAGTTGTTGATGTGCCTAAAACCTTAATGGCGATTACACCCATAGGCTTTTATGACGGCATTCTAGGGCCTGGTACAGGAACTTATATGACAATCGCAGTGAGAAAAATTCTTAAGTTTGATTTATTAAAAGCAACTGCAACGATTAAGCCTTTAAACTTATTGAGTAATATAGGCGCAGGGATCGCTTTTATTCTTGCAGGAAAAGTTATTTGGTCAATTGCTATTCCAATGCTGGTGGCGAGTTCAGTGGGTGGGTGGCTAGGAAGTCACTCTGCCATTAAGGGTGGTGAAGTCTTTATTCGTAGGCTACTTATTGTTGTTTTGACTATTATGTTGATTGCGAATCTTTATAAGATGTTTTTAACTTAAGAAGATCATTAATCACTCAGAACTCTTAAAAAAGACACCCCCCAC
>JBALXO010000042.1:4657-8623 GCA_036960615.1 Cocleimonas sp.
CTTTTTAATATACTTAACAGATTCTATTTTCTATTTAGCTCTCGGATTCTCTTCTTGTAGGATTTTAGCTCTCCTATGTTCCCAGCGTTCTTTTGCTAACTGAATAGCTTTATCCGTTGGATTTACTTTTACAACTTCAGTGATATCTACCTCATCAACTTTTGGTTGTGCCTGTGGAGGCTGGACATTAATTTTTAATGCAGGCTCAGTTGTGTATTCAGGAACGGGTTCTTGTTTAGTAATTTCGGGTTCTGGAGTTTGTTGCTGTAATGATTGGTGAGATTTATGCGTCTGTTTAAGTGTGTTTGCACTATCAGGACGACGCAGACTTTTTTGTGATGGGTCGTATTTAGAAACATCGGTATGGAATTTATTTATACCTAGGTCCTTCAGGTATTTGGCTAGGGTATCTAGTTTTCGCCAAACTCTCGGCTTACCACTATTCTTAGCCATGACAATTTTAAGCGTATCACCGACTTGCACGGTAAGCGCCCAAGTGTCACCCACCGCTTTAACAATCACAATAGAAACCGCATCTGCTTCTATCAAGTGCGTTAAAGCATTGTGATTAATTTGATGTTTTTTCACTATTCACCCCTTTATCGGAATTATAATTCCCGAACATTAACTATATGGTCATTATATCTTAAAATTATTAATAAGTAATATCTATAGATGACTTAAGCATAAAAATTGTCGTGAATTGGTGAGATACCTTTCGCAAAAGGTCTTGAGCTGCGCTATCTTCTCGCTTTAGAACAAAAAACTACCATTATGATCGATAACACAACACATGATGCAACACGCCGTTTTGGAGGCGTTGAACGCTTATATGGTAAAAATGCCTTAAACAATTTCAAAAAAGCGCACGTGATTGTTATTGGTATTGGGGGTGTAGGTTCTTGGGCTGTGGAAGCATTGGCTAGAAATGCTATGGGCAAATTGACGCTTATTGATATGGATGTGGTAGCGGAGTCGAATATAAATCGACAACTACCCGCAATGACTAGCACCTTGGGTAGAAACAAGATTGATGTGATGGCGGAGCGGATTAATGAAATTAATCCTGATTGTAATGTGACATTAATCGATGACTTTCTTACTCGAGATAATCTAGCTGAGATGATTGGTGACGGTATAGATAACAGACCAGATTATGTTATTGATTGCATCGATAATTCTAAAGTCAAAGCCGCCTTAATCGCTTGGTGTAAACGTCGTAAGATTAAAATCATCACGCTCGGTGGCGCTGGCGGTCAAACAGATCCTAGTTTGATAAAAATATCGGACTTAAGTAAAACTATGCATGATCCGTTGTTGTCGAAAACGCGAAAACTATTACGTCAAAAGTATAGTTTCAGTAAAGAGGGGAAAAGGCGATTCTCTGTACCTTGCGTATTCTCATCAGAGCACCTGAAATATGTTACTCTCAGTGGCGAAATGAGTAATAACAAACCTGCGGCATCTTCAGAGCTGACAGATTTAAGTTGCGCCGGGGGGATCGGTTCTTCAGTTATGGTAACGGCCAGTTTTGCATTTATTGCGACTTCTTATGTTTTAGAGAAAATAGCGCAGAAATGATGCTGACTTTTGATGCCTTAATTAAGCTTGTGGTTAAGCTGGTACTCAGTAACAAATAGATATACTTCAAGAAAAATAAAAGAAAGGGGAAACTTCCATGCTAAAAAAATTATGCTCTTTAATGCCGTTGCTGCTTGCTTCGGTTGTAGTCACTTCGTGTTCTGGTACCAGATCACAAGCTAATGCGCAAAGTACTGCTCCGGTAGTAGCGCAAAAGACTATTGAAGAGGTGCCAGTTGTTTATGAAAAGCTTTCTCCGAAAGTCGCTAAAAAATCAGCAAATCGTTTTCAACAGAGTGCTTACGCAGGTTCATTTAATCAAAAATTGTCTAATGCGGCATTGAGTCGTTTACGCTCTAAAGTTACATATGATGGTTCTTATGTGAAAATCGCTTATCCAGGTGGAGATGTATCTCCTCATATTGGAGTTTGTACTGATGTAGTCATCCGTTCATATCGTAAACTTGGTATCGACCTGCAAGAACAAGTACATCGTGATATGTCTGCAGCTTTCAACACTTACCCTAATCCTAGAAAATGGGGCTTATCTAAGCCTGATACTAATATAGATCATCGTCGTGTTTACAATTTACGTAAATTCTTTCAACGTCGAGGTGCAGCTTTACCAATCACACATAATCCGCGCAGTTATAAGGCAGGTGACGTAGTTTCATGGATGGTTGGACCTGATCTTCCGCATATTGGTGTAATGGTTAATAAGCCTTCTAAAGCTGATCCAAATCGCTTAATGGTTGTTCATAATATTGCACATGGGCCTCAACTAGAAGATATCCTTTTTGCATTCCCTATTACCGGCCATTATCGCTATACACCAGCGCATATGGGAAATATTCCTAGTGGTATTTATACACAGAAGAACCGTTCATCGAATCGTGGTATGAGTTATGAGCAACTAGTACAAGCTGCAAATATACTCGGCACTAATACTGCGCAAATTCAAGCTCGTCCAAAGCAAACTGCGCCACTGAAAAACCAAAATAATATACTTGACCAAGTGGTTAGTCTAAATAGTATTAATGGACCTGTGGTACAGGCAAAAAATAGTTCGTTAATATTAGCTAATCTATCTGATACTGATATTGATTTATTACTTACTAAGAAAAATTAAATAATCTGCATCTGAACTTCATTTTCTCTCGTTGAATATCTTATAACGTTGCAGGTTTATTAGTAGACAATTCCATACTGTTAAACAGTGTGGAGTTCTGCTTAATCTTCACTCGATAACTCTCTTCCTTATAATAAAAAAGTAGTTCTCTTCCTAGAATTTAAGCCCGAATAAACTAGCGTTTGTTATCTAAGTTTTTCGGGTTTCTTTGTATATGTCTTTTTTAATATAGAGTTGTCTTAGTCATTTATTGTACTTACCTTTTATCCATACCTCCTTTCTCTCTCACTTATTACTTTAGTGATCTTGCATTGCCAACACTAAGCAATCTACACTATTAAATTATTATTTTGATATTGGAAAAGACTATGTCATTAACACCTTCAAATATGCTGGCTTTAGGTACTCAAGCTTCTGAATTTTCTCTTTTAGAACCATCGACTCAGAATCAAGTATCACTCTCTGACTTTACTGGACAGCCAGTGTTGATTGCTTTCATATGTAATCATTGCCCTTACGTGATTTTGTTAAAAGAAGCTTTGGAACAGTTTGCAAAAGATTATCAAACACGAGGTTTGCAGCTTATTGCTATCAATTCGAATGATGTTAAAAATTATCCTGCAGATAGCCCAGATAAGATGACTGAAGATGTAAAAAACTATGGCTACAGTTTTCCTTATTTATTCGATGAAACACAAGAAGTAGCAGCAAAGTATAAAGCCGCTTGTACGCCTGATTTCTTCTTATTCGATGCGAATCATAAGCTTTATTATCGTGGACAGTTTGATAGCGCACGACCCAATTCGGGGGTGGGTGTTACAGGAGTTGATATGCGTAATGCTGCGGAAAATTTACTCGAGGAAAATGAGGCTCCAAGAGAACAAATTCCTTCAGTTGGTTGTGGAATTAAATGGAAATAGAACACTAACAGCCCAAAAGTAGAGGGAGTTTATTTAAAGGCTTTTGCCCGCTTCATGAGTCTCTAATAATTTACCTAATTGCTTTTCAAGCATAGTTTGAAGTTGTGCAGCAAGAGTTGCCATATCTTCTTTGATACCTAAGTTTTGTGTTTGCGTTATTTCCAGTCCTTTATAACCACAGGGATTAATATATGAAAATGGGGTTAAATCCATATCTACATTCAAACTTAAGCCATGAGTGGTTCGGCCTTTAGATACGCGCAAGCCTAAAGCAGCTACTTTTTCCCCACCGACATAAACGCCTGGGGCTTTAGGGTCGCTGTTCGCATTAACGTT
>JBALXO010000042.1:8723-19419 GCA_036960615.1 Cocleimonas sp.
TCTTTCATCGCCTGCCAGGTATTTTCATAATCAGCTAAGCCTAGTTGGCGAATTTGAAGCTGAGGCATACCAGATTGAGATGACATTTTATTGGTTTTATAGCGCCCAGAGGACTAGTTCGTGATCAGTAAACTCTTTATAAATAGCATCTAATTGAGGCTTGTCTTTAGCGTGAATATTGAGTGTTAAGCTAACGTATTTACCTGTTTTACTCACTTTTTGATTAGTTTGATTAGCATCAAATTCGGAATCATGAGTTTTGGCTATTTTGTTAATGACGTCGTGAAACTCAGGAAGAGCAGGACCCATCACTTTAACGGGGAATTCACACGGGAATTCGATTAAAGATTCTTCTTCTGTCTCTTTGTTAAGGTCCTTTTTAGAATCAAGAACAGATAGTTTTTTTGGAGATGTTTTTTTAGAGGGCATTTTTTTTGAAGACATAGGGTGATGCTCATTCTGCATTTTAATATACAGAACAATAACAAAAAGTGGCTTTAGTTAAATAGCTTTTTTACGCTATCTGTCACATTAGTCCAGAAACCACCTGCATCGACTGCATCGAGTGCAAGTAAAGTAACTTCATGTACGATTTGGTCCCCATCTTTGATAATGGCAGTACCTACTACGTCTCCACGTTTGATTGGAGCGTCGAGTGATCTATTCAGTTCCATTAAACCTTTGAGTTGCTTGTAGTGGCCTTTTTGCACAGTCACATAAAAGTCATCAACGATTCCTGCAGGCACTGTACTTTTAGTTCCTTTCCATACTCTGGCATCAGCTAGAACGGAGCCTTTATCGTAAAGTTTGTGTGTTTCAAATAATCTAAAACCAAACTCTAATAATTCTTGGCTGTAATCAGCTCGAGCCTTTTCACTTTCAGCCCCCAAAATGACTGAAATTAAACGCATATCATTGCGTAATGCAGATGAAACTAAGCAATAACCTGCCGATTCGGTGTGACCTGTTTTAACCCCATCGACTGTGTCGTCGCGCCACAATAGTTTGTTTCGATTGTATTGTTTAATGCCGTTGTAAGTGTATTCTTTTAAAGCATGAAGCTTGTAGTATTCAGGAAAATCTCTAATCACAGCGCGTGTAAGTAACACGATATCTCTGGCGGTCGTATAATGGTTTGCTGCTGGCCAACCAGTGGCGTTTTGAAATTGACTTGATCTCATTCCCAAAGTAATCGCTTGTTCATTCATCTTAGCGACAAAAGCAGCTTCACTACCTGAAATGTGTTCTGCTAGTGCAACAGCTGCATCGTTACCTGACTGAACAATTAGGCCTTTCAGCATTCGATTAAGCGCAACTTTTTTACCGGCTTCAACAAACATTCGTGAGCCTTCCATTTTCCACGCTTTTTTGCTGATGAGAACTTTGTCGTCCCCCGTAATACTGCCTTTCGATAATTCTTTATAGATAACGTAAGCCGTCATCAGCTTGGTAATGCTGGCAGGTTCTATTTGTTTATCTGAATTTTTTTCTGCTAGTTCAACACCACTGTGAAAGTCGACTAACAAGTAACTACTGGCTTTAATCTCTGGAGGAGACACAGTCGCAGCCAACGCTGCGTTGGATAACAGAAATACTAAAATGAAACTAACTGAGAATTTTACAATGATGTTATTCATGGCCACTTTTTAAACTGAAAATAATAAGCATTCTATAACTTAGAAAGCTCTTTGATAGTCTGATAGTTTAATTCAAAAACGCTTAGATAGCGTAGCTATAACTTTGGTATAGCTTAATTTTTAACAATTTTAAACTGCGACAACCCTGTGTTTGTTAGACTATCTTTAGCTTTATCGATTTCTTCTTGTTTATAGTAAGGGCCTAAACGCACCATATGCAATAAACTGCCTGCTTTAGTTTGACGAGATTCCATCGTAGCACCTTTTAAACCGATTGATGATATACGCGTAAACGTATCAAGCGCATCTAACTGGTCCGGGTAAGTACCTACAATAATGTAGTAATTTGATGATGATTGAGAAGCTGCTTTACGAGGCGCCACAGCAGGTTTTACTTGTTCTGGCTTGCTCTGTGCAACTGGCTGCTTTGAGTTACTGCCTGGAATTTTTAGTGACGGTGGAATTATTAAGGTGTTATCAATATCTGCAGGCTTATTAGTGCCAAATGTTGTTAAATTTCTAGCAGATTTGCCCACTTGGCTTATGGTGCTACACCCTGAAAGCCCAAATACGGTAACAAGTAATGTCATACCTGTGCTGATTTTT
The DNA here is from genome assembly GCA_036960615.1 of Cocleimonas sp. GTDB lineage: Bacteria > Pseudomonadota > Gammaproteobacteria > Thiotrichales > Thiotrichaceae > Cocleimonas. Next base: position 10,967 of record JBALXO010000042.1, read on the forward strand.
ATTTTACTGTTAAACATTATCGACCCCTTTAGGATAATGGTGAATTTATTCGTTCTGTAAAAAATGCTGTCCTGTTATTTTTGTGACAGTTTTCTACTTTTTATTTCCCAAGCTAACTGAATTACAGCCATCGCGTATTTAGGACTATGGTTATAACGTGTAATAACATAAAAATTATCACCCGTTACCCAATGCTCTAAGCCATTTGCTCCTTCTAGTTGGAGTAAAGAAACACGCTTTGAGTTCAATCCACCTTGTAGTTTTACACCATGTTGCTTTAGTTGTGAGAGTGAATGAACGGGCTTATTTGCTTTTGTATTGACAATATTAACATATAAATTGCCTAAAATTGTAGCAGGTACTGTTACACCTCCACCATTTTGCCAGCCGTGCTTAGCGAAATAATTAGCCACGCTTCCAATGGCATCATCGGGATGCCATAAATCTTTATGTCCATCGCGATTAAAATCGATCGCATAATTACGATAACTACTTGATATGAATTGCCCTAGCCCCATTGCGCCTGCGTATGAACCGGTGAGTATTGAAGGATTATTTATTTTCTCTTCTTGAATAAATTGCAGATAGTTTTTGAGTTCGCTAGTGTAGAATTTTTCTCGTTTAGGAAAGTCCATCGCTAAGGTGGTGAGGCTTCTTAAAACATTATGTTTCCCCGTATTGCGTCCATAGAAGGTTTCAACACCAATGATTGCCACGATGATTTCTGGATCAACACCAAATTGTTGGCTTGCTGCGTTAATCGCCGCTGCATGTCTATTCCAGAAACCAACTCCTATATTAATACGATCTTCCGTAATAAAAATAGGGCGATATTTACTCCAAGGCTTACCTTCAGCAGGTGAATTGACTAGTTCAAGAATTCTTTTATCACGCTTGATATTTGAGAATGTTTGAACCAGATAGTTTTTTGAGAAGCCTGTATCAACCATGTGTTGAATGAATCGTTGCATAGCGGGATAAGACATATAATCGCCATTTGCATAGGACATATTTGTTATTATCAATAAAATGCTAATTAGAAAGACTTTAATTTTTATCATTATTTCCCCTGTTCTGTGAAAGCACCCAATAAGTACGGGGGTGTTTTTTAAGTATATTTAGAAGTTCTTTTTTAATCGTTTTGATCATAACCTCGTTTACGTCGGCGTAAACCCATTAATAAGCCGAAAGCTGCCATTAAGGTAACTAAAGATGTGCCACCATAACTAATTAATGGTAACGGCACGCCAACAACAGGCAGAATACCACTGACCATACCGGTGTTAACTAATAAATAAATGAAGAAGGTGAGACTTAAACTGCCACCTAATAATCTAGCGAAGGTATCGTGCCCTTTCATAGATAAATACAAACCACGCCAAATGATAAACAAATACAAACCAAATAAAATTGCATTGCCTAATAAACCGAACTCTTCACCAAACACCGCGAAAATAAAATCGGTATGTCTTTCAGGTAGAAAATCTAGTCGGGATTGATCGCCATTTAACCAGCCTTTGCCATAAAAACCACCAGAACCTATCGCAATGGTTGATTGGATTATATGATAACCAGAGCCAAGCCTATCTGCAGCAGGATCGAATAAAGTCAGGACACGTTGCCGTTGATAATCATGCATTCCAAAGTAAAAAACTAATGGCGCAGCAATAGCTCCTATAGCGACGGTTACGCCTAACCACTTCCACGGTAAACCAGCAAAATAGATAACAAAAAAGCCCGCACAACCAACTAATAATGAAGTTCCAAGATCTGGCTGTTTAACAATTAACATCATTGGCACTAACACCAACATACACGCGACAAACACGTCTTTAAAACTAGGTGGTAAATTCCTTTTAGAAAGATAACTAGCAACCATCATCGGCACTGCTAATTTCATCACCTCTGATGGCTGAAAGCGTAAGCTGCCTATTTCTAACCAGCGCTGTGCACCCTTGCCTATAGTGCCTTGAACTAATACCAAGATCAGCACTGCGACTCCAAAAACATAAATCCAAAACGACCAACGCCTGAGTAAATCACTGGATAATTGTGTCGCTACAAGCATGACGATTGTTGCCAAAACAAGATGAACCGTATGTCTGTTCATCATATTTATGTTCTCGCCACTGGCGCTAAATAATAGGATGCTCCCTAAGGCTATTAATAGAGACAAAGCAACTAACAACACCAGATCAAGTGATGCTAGCCAGCGAAAAACATAAGCGCTGAAACCTGATGAATTTTTTAAACTCATTGCACTGGCCTTATGATGGTTTTCGACTTTTTATTTGGATTTTTAATCAAGGATTGAGTTTTGAGTTGCCTTTTAAGTTCTGCTTCTTTTCTCAACTTATTAATATTCATTAAAGATGGCGATAATCGAGGAACTGTAACGTCAGAATCCCTATTTAATTCTTCTTTCTGTTGTGGTGTAAGTAAAAAGGTATCTAATAATTGTCGTGCAATAGGCGCCGCTACTTTACTTCCGCCGCCCGCATTTTCAGCTATTACCGCTAAAGCAATTCGTGGATTATCTAAGGGTGCAAATGCGACGAAAAGGGAATGGTCATGTAGTTTTTTCTTCAATTTTGACGCGTCATAGGTTTTGTTTTGAGCGATACCAAAAACCTGCGCGGTTCCCGTCTTACCAGCATAACGGTATTTCGCTCCTCTCGCAGAACCTCTTGCAGTACCATGTTCCCCATGAACTACATTGACCATGCCCCGAATAACATCGTCCCAGTATCGTAATTTTGTGACGCCAACAGAAGGAATTTTCTCAGGTATTACCAGTTTTTGGGGTAAATTACGTGAGACACGAGTCGCACGTAAAACATGCGGACGAAACTGACGACCATGATTCGCCATAATTGCCGTTGCATGTGCTAATTGCAATGGTGTAGCAGTGAAAAACCCTTGTCCAATTCCTGCGTTAACAGTGTCACCTGGATACCAAAATTTATCAAAACGTTTACGCTTCCACTCTGAAGTAGGCATTAATGCTTTGCTTTCATGCGGTAGATCAATACCCGTGCGAGTACCAAAACCAAAACGCGCCATTCCTTTTGAATAACGCTTTATGCCCATACGAAAAGCGAGATCATAAAAATAAACATCACAAGATTGATAGATAGCGCGGTTTAAACTTATATGGCTATGCCCTACTTTCTTCCAACATCTAAATCTACGTTTGTTACCAGGAATTTGATAGAAACCCTTACCGTAGACAGAACTGGTAGGAGTTACTACGCCAGAATTTAAGCCTGCAATTGCTGCCATTGGTTTAATTGTAGAACCCGGCGGGTAGGAGCCCTGTAAGGCACGATTGTATAATGGTTTATCAATATCATCGCGCAAAGCATTGTAATTGGCGTATGAAATTCCATTAACGAATAAATTGGGATCGTATGATGGCATACTCGCCATCGCTAAGACTTCACCGTTTCGAGGGTCAATCGCAACAGCCGCGCCATTGTGTTCTTTGAGTAACTCTTCCGCTTTAATTTGGAGTTCAATATCAACGCTTAAGAATAAATCTTCGCCTGTGGTTGGCGCTTTTTCATCTAGCTTTAATTGTGGTTTTCCGTGTGCATCAACTTCCGTTAATTCATATCCCGCCTTACCATGCAATCGAGATTCGTATTGCTTTTCAATACCTGACTTTCCTATATGGGTAGTACCGCTATAGTTTGCTTTTTCATCTTCAGTGAATTTCTTTACATCGCGTTTATCTATTCTGCCTACATAACCAATCAGATGACTTGCGAGTGAGCCTAATGGATAGTTTCGTTGAACCCTTACGCTAACTTTGAATCCAGGAAAACGAGATCGGTTAGCTGAGAATATGGCTATTTCTTTTTCCGTAAGATTCTTACGCAATACAACAGGTAAAAAGCGCGAGTTAACTCGTAGCTTTTGTTTATATTTATTTACTTCTTGAATGCTAATAGGAAGAAGCTGCATTAATCTGGATAAACTTTCAGACATATCTTCAATGTCATCTTCCGCTGCCTCTAAAACATATTCAATGTGGTTATCAGCTAACAGAACACCATTTCTATCATAAATCAGCCCGCGAACTGGGGGTATAGGAATCCGTTTTTGGTAATTTTCTTTGGATAGTTCAGTAAAATGCTCAAACTGATTTACTTGTAAAAAAACCAAGCGCGCAAAGACAAGTGATAGAGCGACGAGGACTAATAAGGCAGCAACAAGGGCACGCGAGCGGAATAAACGATATTCCTCACGTTCACTTTTTACTGTTACACGTTTTTCCATTTAGCCCAAACCCCATGTTGTATCTGAATTATTGCATTTAAAATAATAAAAGACACCCCCCCACTTTTATTCAATTATAGTTAGTTTTTGTTGTTTAAAAACAATACCAGAGTTTATACATTGCTTGGTCTAGCAACGTTTGAGACCCGAAGCTACCATGTTTAATTACTTTCTCTGATGAGACTTGGCTTATTGAAATAATTGGTTTAACTGAAATAAAAAAAGCCACTGATAACTATGTATCAGTGGCTTTTAATTTCTTACTTATTCTTCGATTCTATCAAAGACTGTCTTGGTACATTTTGATGCTATCAAGCACTGCTTGTTTAGCGACATCAGCATCTTTCCAACCATCAATTTCTACCCACTTATCGCTATCTAGTAATTTGTAGTACTCAAAGAAGTATTTTATTTGTTCTAGCAATAAAGGCGGTAGGTCAGAGATTTGTTGAATATGATCAGAAGCAGATTTAAGACCTTTTGCAGGTACAGCTATTACTTTTGAATCACGACCTGCTTCGTCAGTCATTTCCAAGATACCAATTGGTCTCGCAGCAATTACGCAGTTATGTACTAAAGGGACAGGTGTAATAACTAAAACATCTAGTGCATCGCCATCTGGAGCCAAAGTGTGAGGCACAAAACCATAGTTAGCAGGGTAAAAAATTGGTGCTGACATAAAACGGTCAACTAGCAGCGCGCCACTTTCTTTTTCGATTTCATACTTAACAGGTGAAGATTGTGCAGGAATCTCGATGATTACATTAACTTCTTCAGGTATGTTGCTTCCAACTTTAATATTATCAATATTCATAATGACCATTTTAGGATGTTAAAAAAGATGCGGTATTATAGCGACTCAACGGCTATTGGTAAAACAGTATGCATTTTTTTTAAACTACCATTGAGATAACAAATGTTAATGGTAAACTTCAGTTTTTATATTTCTTGATAGAGTTTATGAGTTCATTTAGCGACCAATTTTTAAAAGCAGGGCTTGTCACCGAAGAGCAAGTAAAAAAGGCGACAGAGAAGCCTACAAGACATAAGCCGAATAATAAATCAAAGTCAGTTAATAAACCAAAACGCCCAACACCCACGAAAGCAAAAAAAGATGATTCTGATTTAGCGCAGTTTTACAAGGAACGTGCTTCAGTTGAAAAAACAGAAAAAAGAGAAGCTGATAGAAAGAAACAAGAAGCAGCTAGAATAAAAAAAGAAACCAACGACAAAATTAATAAATTATTGACTGATAATCTCCTCAATGATGAGACTGCTGAAATCCGTTATAACTTTGTAGTTGGCACAACGATTAAGTATTTATTTGTAAATGAAGAACAGCAACAAAAACTCGCTGATGGCGAATTAGCGATCAGTTTTTTAGGTGGGAAGAGAGCACTTATTCCACTCAATATTGCAAAAGAAGTCACTCAACTAAATCCAAATAAAATAGTCATTATTGCCGACAGCTCCAAAGACTAAGTTTTTTAAAGCTGATACCGTCAAAGATCATGATTTTTGTTGATGTTCAGCTAAGGTTTATCAAGCATAGGGCTTAATACAGACTGCCTAATGGAATAGCTAAAAGTAGGTACAGCGCTATTTTCTTATAAAACAGCTAGAAATTAATTAGATTATTAATCTGTAACGTTGCTAACAAAAAACAATAAAGCCTATGCCTTCTGATAACAAATCTTCTAATAAAAAGTCTTCCAAATTTAAAATATTTGGTAAAGATCCGCTATATCTCACGATTCCTATATCTCTGATGTTGCATGCTGGACTCTATGCAATGGGATTTAGACCACCCGATTTTCCTACAGCCCCACCTTCGCCTACTTTCGACATTACTATGGTTATGCCACAGAACGTTGAAGCGCCAGATGATGCAGACTTTATCGCCAACGCAAACCAAGCAGGAAGCGGAAGTAAAGATGAGAAAAGTCGCTTAAAAAGTCAATTTGCCGCGGATGAAGAAAATTTAGATGTTGGTGCAGACGAAGTAACCGCAGAGAAAAGCGTTGCTGAAGTTGTACCAAAAAAAGAGCCAGAAATACTAACCACTAAGGGTAAAACCAACAAATCAGTAGACAAACTTCCTCAAGAAAAGCCTCAAGAAGCACCCGTGGTTCAAACTGTTGATAATTCAGAACAAACACAAGCGATAGCAAAACTTATGGCAGAAATGAGTAGCCAAGAAGAAGCGTTTGCTAAACGACCTCGTATTCACTTTGTTGATTCATTAAGTGCTAAAGGTACTGTAGAAGCAGAGTACATTTATAATTGGTCTAAAAAATTAGAACGCATTGGCAATATTAACTTTCCTAAACAAGCTTTAGATATGAGCCTAAGTGGGACATTAATAATAAACACTACTCTTGACCGTGCGGGACGGATTAAAGAGATTCAAATTTCAGTTTCTTCTGGCTCAAAAGTTCTCGACAATGCAGCGGTTAAAATTGTGAAACTTGCGGCACCTTACGAACCATTACCAAAAAAGATCCGTGCTAAATATGATCGGCTGAATATCACTCGAACCATTGTTTTTCATAAAGCTAAAGGTGAGAAGGCAAAATTTAGCTCTAACTAGATCATATTTATGGGATAATCTGTCTTAATGAAAGATCAGAATTCAAGCGATAAAAATCCTATCGAAGCAAACCTTAATCAGAAAGCTGCTGATAACAGTGTGGATCATAGTTATCTGCAAAGTCAGTTATTAATCTCGATGCCTGGTTTAGAAGATCCTTACTTTACTCAATCTGTTACCCTTATTTGTCAGCATAACGAAGATGGCTGTTTTGGTTTAACTATCAATAAACCGATTGAAATCACGATCGATGAAGTTCTTAAGCAATTAGAAATCGACTCTGAACAACCCGTTACAAATGCGGCTAAAATCAAATATACCCAATTAAATAAATCAGTCTCACCAAAATCATTGCCTGCGCTTCGAGGCGGGCCCGTGCAAACGGAACAAGGCTTTGTAATTCACGATAGTGATGCCAAATGGGAAAACACATTATCCATTAATGATGATTTATCAGTTACTGCATCACGGGATATTCTAATAGATATTGCAGCAGGCAATGGCCCTGAAAATTATTTATTAACCCTAGGCTGTGCCAGTTGGATGGGGGGCCAAGTAGAATCCGAAATAATGGATAACTCTTGGTTAAACTGCCCCGTTGATAAAAAAATCATTTTTGATATGCCTTTTGAACAACGTTGGCAAGGTGCGGCGGATACATTAGGTATCAATCTAAATGCCATGAGTGGAGCTTCAGGGCATGATTGATTCGTTTTTTAATGATGTTATTAATATTAGTACAGCGTTTTAATGTCAGTCGTTATAGCGTTTGATTTTGGTTTGAAACGTACTGGGGTCGCTGTAGGTAACACTGTTATAGGTAGTGCTACTCCGGAATGCACTTTAAGCAGTAAAGATGAACAGCCAGACTGGGATGGCATCAGCAAATTGTTTAAGGAATGGCAGCCATCGCAAATAGTAGTTGGCATGCCGATTGAACTTGATGGTAGTGAAAACCCTCTAAAGAAACGTATCGACCGATTTTGTAATCAGATTGAGGGTCGTTATAATGTTTCGGTTGATCAAGAAAACGAACAGTTTACTTCTATTGAAGCAGCACAACGTTTGAAACAGCTTCGTCAAAGTGGCAGAAAACAAAAAGTCAGTAAAGACGAAGTAGATAAAATTGCTGCGGCAATCATTTTAGAAAACTGGATGAAAAGAAACGCATTTAGTTGAAAATAAGGATCCAATGAGTACAAACGAAAATACTGATATCAACTACGATGTAGACGCTCTAATGGCACAAATGTCAGAAGAACTCAGCGATATCATTAAAAGCAATAAGTTTGAAGCACCAGTGATGGTGGGTATTCATTCCGCTGGTGTATGGGTTGCTGAACATTTACATCAGTCACTGAATATCAAAGAGCCTTTAGGTAAATTGAACATCAATTTCTATCGTGATGATTTCAGCCGCATTGGTTTACACCCGCAAATTGAGCCTTCTGAATTACCCTTTAGTTTAGAAAACAAACATATTATTTTAGTAGATGATGTCTTATTTACTGGCCGAACAATCAGAGCAGCGATGAACGAATTATTTGATTTTGGTCGTCCTGCGAGTATTACTTTAGCTGTA
>JBALXO010000042.1:19519-29143 GCA_036960615.1 Cocleimonas sp.
GGTGTCTTTTAATTACTATAAAAACAGTACTTAAATAGACACCCCCCCACTTTTCAGCTATTTTGCACACGTTCTGTAGTAATTAAGAACAAAATAACGAATAACAGAGAGAATAGAGTCATTATTACACCTGGCCCATTACCCTCATCAATGCAGTTAACTGCTGATGGCAAACTCAAACATTTCCTCACTACTGAGGGTATCCCGCCGTTATTGCTTGAAGAAATTCTTGATCGAGCCCAGCAATTTGTTTCACTCCCTGGTAAAACTCAAGTAAAGGCGCCTTTGCTACGTGGCAAAACTGTGATGAATTTGTTCTTTGAAAATTCAACCAGAACGCGCACAACCTTTGAACTTGCAGCAAAGAGACTCTCTGCTGATTTAGTAAATCTAGATATTCGTAACTCAGCCACTTCCAAAGGTGAAAGCCTACTCGACACTATTCGTAACATCGAAGCGATGGGTTGTGACATGTTTATCGTGCGTCACTCTAGCAGCAGTGCAGCGCACTTTATTGCTAAATATTGCGCGTCTCATATCAGTGTTATCAATGCAGGCGATGGCAGACATGCTCATCCAACCCAAGCGATGTTGGATATGTTGACTATTCGCCAACATAAGCCTGATTTTACACCGCTCAAAATTGCGATTGTTGGCGACATTAAACATTCACGTGTGGCTCGTTCAGAAATACATGCTTTGACCACATTATGTGCGGGTGAAATTCGTTTGATCGCACCACACACGCTAATGCCTAGTGGTATTGAGCAGATGGGCGTAAACGTCTATAACAATATGGAACTAGGCCTAAAAGACGTTGATGTAGTCATTATGTTACGCCTACAACACGAACGTATGAATACCGCTTTACTGCCTTCCGTTCGAGAATACTATGCACGTTACGGTCTTACTGAAGAACGATTAAAACTCGCCAAACCTGATGCGATTGTAATGCACCCTGGACCTGTTAATCGTGGTGTAGAAATAGACTCACAAGTCGCTGATGGGCCACAATCAGTTATTCTGCAACAAGTCACCAATGGTGTGGCAGTGCGCATGGCGGTGATGGCGATGACGATGGCTTCGCAAGCATCATTAGCGAATGAAGGACGAATTTAGATGAGCCAGATAATTATAAAAAATGCTCGCATCTTTAGTCCAGCCACCCAGGTTGACGAGGTTACTGATTTAGCGATTAAAAGAAACAAAATTGCGGGTATTGGTGATTCGATTCCAAAAGGATTTAAACCGACCGAAACTATTGATGCTTCAGGCATGTGGGTATTGCCAGGGTTAGTTGATCTAAGCGCTTATTTACGCGAACCAGGTCAAGAAAATAAAACTCGAATTCCGTTTGAAACCTATAGTGCTGCCAGTGCTGGTATTACTCGAATTTGTTGTATGCCTGAAGCGCTCTGCCCTATTGATAACGGCGCCACAGTTAAACTGATTCGTAATAAAGTTAAAAAAGCAGGTTATTCTCGCGTTAGTGTTATTGGTGCATTAACCCAAGGACTAAAAGGCGAACAGCTAAGTCATGTGGGCAGTTTAAAATATGTCGATTGCGTTGGCTTAAGTCAAGGGCATGAGCCTATTAAAGACTTAGCGACTCTGCGCAAAGCGATGGAGTATGCAGCGACTTTCGAAATGCCATTATTTTTGCATCCCTTTGATCATTCATTAATGGTCACTGGTGGCATGCACGAAGGTCCGTTATCAACTCGTCTTGGATTAAATCCGATTCCTGTTGCAGCAGAGACTGCAGCAATGGCGCAAATTTTAACTTTGGTTGAACAAACAAATTCGCCGGTTCATTTTTGTCGTCTTTCAAGTGCAGACAGTATTAAAATGTTAAAGCAGGCAAAAGATAATGGCTTACCGGTTACTGCAGACGTTGCTGCGCATCAATTATTTTTAACTGAAATGGATGTTTGTGACTACAATCCACTTTGTCATACCGTTCCGCCGCTTCGCTCAGAACGCGACAGAGATGCGTTACGTCAAGCAGCGTCAGATGGTTTGTTAGATGCGATTTGTTCTGATCATCAGCCGCATGAGATTGACGCAAAACTTGCTCCGTTTGAAGAAACTAGCCCTGGTATTTCTGGGTTTGAAACACTGTTGCCGTTAGTAATGAGATTGGTCGAAGAAAAGGTACTGAGCGAAGCTCAAGCCATTTCTTATCTAACAGATAAACCTGCAGATCTAATTAATGTATCTTCGGGTAGTTTAGGGGTGGGAAGATCTGCCGATTTGAGTATCTATGATCCCAATGAGTTCTGGCAATTAGACACTGAAAAAATGACCAGTCGCGGTAAAAACACACCTTTTTCTGGCTGGGGATTTAGTGGTAAAACCATCAAGACTTTCGTCAGAGGTAAGTTAGTTTTTGATCTAACTAAAAAGCCATCTATTTAAAAATAGTTGTAGAACCTTACAAAGCCAAAAATTTAGCTCTTACCCACATAAAGTGTATATGAACAAATTTTGCATAAGCACGTCTTTCTCTATTCATTGAGTAGGCATGCCGCTCTACCTTATATGTATTAGCACGACGTATCTGATTCGCAATATGTTGTTTTGTTTCTGCTAAATAAGCGGTTTCACAACTTTTGTCATCACAAGCCAACGCACTTGATGAAATCAGCATTGAAAACGTCAAAGTTGAAGCTAAAAATAAGCCATTCAATAATTTAAGTGACATAACAGTATCCTAAAGTTCATATTCAAATCTTAGAGTAAAATAGATTTTTGCGTGCAAAAAGAAAGCACAGACTTAAGGCTTGTTTAGTCTGATCACTCTCATAAAGGCTAAAATCAACGGTTATGTTTAATGGACTAAAGAAATCGATGAAGGTGATTGAATAAAAGACACCCCCTTACTTATTGGCAGTTTTTATGATTCTTAGGGTATATTGAAATTAATAATTAAAGGATTTTGTTTATGCTATCTCAAACTAAGTTTCCTATATTAGCGATAATGTTCTCGATATCAGCTTGTGACAGCAAAATTGAGAACCCTTTAGCTGGACAAATAGAAGCGCTTGAAAAAGCTAATAATGTAGAAAAGCAATTATTGGAAGCGCAACAAAGAGCGGAAGAGGCAATTGACAAAGCGAGTCAATAATCTAATTCAAATTAATGGATCGGTAGCTTTGCTCGAAGCTGATCTTTATCAAACCACCAGTTATCAGCGACTATCGCATCAATCACTTGAGCGAGCTTAGGCAAAAATAATTGTGGATCGTTGAGTTCTAATTTATCCATCCAAAAGTTTAACTGACCCTGATCAGTGATATTACTATGACGCTCCGCGACTTGGGCAATCAAATTAGTAGTAAGGAACATCACGCTTTCGCGTTTTTCACCTTCTAAACGAAGATCAGCAAGATAATGTGCAGTTGCAGCTGCGACTGCAGCTCCATCAGATTTTGCTGGCGTATCATCAATGAGATTCTTCATCATCACAATACTCAATTCAGTATTAATAGGGTAAGTTACCGATAACCACATTGCATGACCTAGGGCCACTACTGCAGAAGGCAATTCTGTACGATATAGGCAATCCAAAGCATTTACGGCAGCTTCAATCTCATCATTATCCATATACAAATTAAACGCTTCTTTAGCTAAACCCCATGCCGCTTCAGGCATACCATTTTCAGCTAAATCTAACATGATCTCAGCAATTTGAAACTGTAAATTGGCTCTTTCAAGTGAAGTAGATTTTGGATTGAGTTGCGCAAGTTCTGCTTGTTTTTCGTTTAAAATGCGCTTTAAAAAGTCACGCGAAGCAGCTGCCTCAGTAAACTCTAATCCTGAATCGCTATTGTTAGGATCGATTGAATTGGGGTCGTCACTATTCGTCATGGTGTATATCAACTATGGTTGTGCTAAAAATAAAGGCTGACTAAGGTCTTCACCCGCAGTTTTTAAAACCAACTCAAATTTAAACGGAGACAATATTAAATTTTTTGCCGAAAAAGGAATCAGCATTGCTCTGGTGTTTGCTAAAGAGAACTCATTAGAGAAAACAGGCTTGCTGTCTTTTCCCGCCAAATCATAAATCCATAACTGATACGCTTGGTTTTTTGCGATTTTGGGTAAACCAATAAATTCCATGATTCCTTGTTGTAGGATATTGCTCCACAATACTCGGCCTTCAACATTTTTTACCAATGGATTCAAAGTTCGAAGCCAATTCGTATTAATGACATCGTCTTGGGCTAAAATTAACTGCTGTTGTAAGACAAGAGCTGACTGATTTTCTTGTTGATTAGATTCAGCAAACCATTTGGTATAAGCCAAGCCACTCAATGAAACTGCAGTAAACAATAAAGCAAGCACAAACAATACCGTCAACCAAAATGGCTGCTTCTGTTGTTGATTTATCATCACTTTACTATTCACTCGATTTTTCACAATTAATAAAAGTGTCTTTATTTTAAAACACTAGACTAGATACTGATATTCTAGCGCTTTGGATTCAACTCCAAAATACTCCTTTCGCACTAGATACAAAATGACATTAAAAACACACACACATGAAAATGAAATCGCATTAGATGACACAATTACTAGATTACAGGAAAAGTTATTAGAAGCTGGCTTTAATATTGTAGAACAATCTTGGCTAAATCCTGTGGTCAATATTTGGTCAGTTCGTACCTATGATCAAGATTGCCCATTATTATTTAGTAGCGGCAAAGGTATTTCTAAAAAGTCTGCGCTTACTAGTGCATTAGAAGAATTCGTCCAACGCTTATCAACTAATCACTTCTGGGCTGATTGTTATCTTGGGGATGAAGTATCTAATAGCAAGTTTGTGCACAGTAGTAAAGAAAAATGGTTCAAGACTAATTCAGATGGTTCGTGGCCAGAAGGCATACTCAGTAGTCAACTCTGCGAATTTTATAACTCCGATGACGAACTCAACTCCAATAACTTAATTGATAATAATTCAGCTAATAGTGACCGCGGTATTTGTTGTATTCCTTATGAATGCTTAGGTACTGGAGAAAAAATCTATTTTCCAACGAATATTACTGACAATATTTATGCCAGCAATGGTATGGCTACAGCCAATAGCATCGAAGAAGCGCGAATAAGAGCGCTTTCTGAAGTACTAAATAATTATATAAAATTTAAAATCATTGCTGAAGGTATTTCATTACCAGATGTGCCAGATAAAGTATTAAACCATTACCCTGATATGCAATCGAGCATCAAAGAAATAAATGCTGCAGGCTATCAATTGCTAATACAAGATGCCTCATTGGGTGGAAAATACCCGGTGCTTGCAGTTACTCTAATAAATCCAAAAGATCAGGGTTTACGCACTAGTTTTGGCGCACATCCTAAGTTTGAAATAGCATTGCAGGAATCATTAACAGGTTTACTCCAAGGCATCGATTTAAATCAACTAGGTGGCTTCGTTGAAGCGGGTTTTGATATGGACGAAATCGCTAGTCCACACAATCTTGAAAAACACTTTAAGCATTCTAACGGTATTCTTGCTTGGAGTTTTCTTAAAGACAGATCGGAATATGAATTTACTGATTGGGATAAACAAGATTCAAGTGATGATTATGTTATTACTAATACAACAGAAGAGCTTAACAAGCTAGTCGATCTGATTCATTCAGAAGGCAATGGTATTTTTATATCCGAACATAATGAAATCGGCATTTACACTTGTCGAATAATTGTTCCTGGTATGTCTGAAATCTACCCAATAGATGACTTAGTTTGGGAAAATAACAATGCAGGCATGGGTGTTCGTGATCGGATTTTAAAAGGGGACATGACTCATCACGAATGCGAGCAGCTCATCCAAGAATTGGAAGACCTTAATCTAGGTGATGAATATCTAATTGCTAAATTGATTGGAATGCCAGCTGATACAAATAACATATTTGAGGATTTACGAGTTGCGGAATTAATTACCTTGTTGGCACTAAAAACCCAAGATAATGAACGTATTCAAGAAGGCTGTGAGTGGTTATTGCACTATCAGCAAATAAATACACGACGTCTAAAAACCTATCAATGTATCAACACTATTTTACAATTAGACGGCATGACGAATTTCGGCAATGCATTAGAAAAACTTTATACCAGATCTATTTTGAATGATGCATTAGCATTGATATCTGGAGAAGATGTTTTCCTACTGATCAGTGACTGGGAAATGCATGGCTTATTGATTGAAGCGTATAAGAAGATTAATTAATCGAAGGTTTTGATAGAAACAGGTAAAAAGGTGGGGGGTGTCTTTTTAAAGCCCTGTAAATAGTTATAAGACATTGTAGAGTTGTAATAGATACGTTATTACAACTCCACAAACAATATCAACTAGCTAAAGATAGCTTTCAATATATAGAAGAAGATAATTGAAAGAATCGCGCCAGCTGGCAATGTAATTACCCATGACATAAATATATTGCCTACTACCCGCAGATCAATCGCAGCGATACCTCTGGCTAAGCCGACACCTAAAATCGCGCCCACTAGAGTTTGCGTGGTTGAAATCGGAAGACCAGTATATGAGGCTAATACTACTGTCGAAGCAGCACCAATTTCAGCTGAAAAACCGCGCGTTGGTGTTAGCTCAGTAATATTTTCACCTACTGTAGCCATAACCTTGTAGCCTAAGGTTGCGAGACCTATGACGATACCAATAGCACCTACTAGTAACACCCAGCTTGGTAGAGCAGATTTAGATGCAAGTTCGCCAGACTGAGCAATACTAATAACGGCTGCCATCGGGCCAACTGCATTTGCTACGTCATTTGAACCATGAGCGAAAGCCATGGCTGCGGCTGTAAATACCATTAATACAGCAAAGATTTTTTCTACATTGGCGAAGTGAAACCGCTTTTCTGCTTTCTCATCAAATTTTACTCTCTTGATTAAATAAACACCAAGCAATGCTACCAACACACCGAACATGCCGGCGTAAACAAATTCCAAGCCACCATCCACATCTAGGCCAATATGTTTTAAGCCTTTTTTAATCGTTACCAATGCGATAATAAAGCCAACCATAAATAAATAAACTGGACCATATTTTTTGGCGTTTTCCAGTGGGGTTGCTGTATTGAGAACAAGCTTTTGAATACTCATAAACACCGCAAAAGCGATAGTGCCTGCAAGTACTGGCGAGACCACCCAGCTCATTACGATAGTGCCGACTTTGCCCCAGCTAACCGCATCAATACTCACACCGACCGCGGCAAAACCAATAACGGCACCTACAATACTGTGCGTGGTAGAAACCGGCCAACCCCTCATAGATGCAATTAACAGCCATGTTCCAGCTGCTAATAACGCCGCCAACATGCCCCATATTAATAAATCAGGATTACCTTCAAAGGCGTTTAAGTCAACAATACCTTTGCGGATAGTTTTAGTAACCTGCCCACCGGCAAGGTAAGCACCTAAGAACTCAAATATTGCAGCAATAATAATGGCTTGTTTAATGGTGATGGCTTTTGAGCCAACCGATGTTGCCATTGCATTCGCAACATCATTTGCACCAATGCCCCATGCCATAAAAATACCGAAAACGGCTGCAAGGGTAATATAGATAAACGCAGTATCAGATAAAAATTCCATGCCTAAATCCCTTATCGAGCTAACATTAGTGATAAACGACTGCCAACACGTTCTGCGTTGTCAGCAATATTGCCTATCCATTCGATAAGGCGATAAGTGAATATTACATCTACAGGACTCAAGTCTGCCTCGAGTTTGAACAAGGTTGTTCGAAGCTCATCCTGCATATCATCTGTTTCAGTTTCGATAGCGCCTAGTGTTTCAATCATGCTTTCAACACGTTCAACTTCCAGTCCACGAAAGCCAGTTTCGACGAGCTCATCCAATTCATTGATCGTTTGTAGTGATTGCTTCACGGTATCTACGCAGCGATTGGTGAGCATCAAAAAAGGAGCATTCATTTCTGTGGGAAGCTTCATTTTGCGGCTTACAATTAAACCCGCAATATCTTTAGCCTGATTTACAATTTTATCTTGCGTCAATAACACATCTAAAATATCTCGGCGATCGACCGGCATGAATAAGCCTTTTGGTAGGTGAGTTCGAAGCTCGTGCTTCATCTCATCAGCATCATGCTCACCTTTGATGATTTCTGCTTGTGCGGCTAAGACACCTTTATCGTCACCAGCAATCATGGCTTCAACTAGCGGTGTTAAGTTTTTAATACCCATGAAAACCCGGTACATGTGTTCTTGCAACGGTTTAATCGGCGAACGTCCGAACAGCCCAGAAATATAGCTATTTGCAACCATAATTGACTCTCACAATATGTTATTTAAAGCATGAAAAGGCGCGTAGTTTAATTATTGATAAGGGGTTTGTAAAGTGGGCGCCATATACAACTATATTCTTAGTAACGATGAATATTATAGTGCATAAAATACGTTTTATTTAATGTTTATAACACTTTGTTAAATATTCATAAGCAACACTATTTGCTCATATACTATAGTTAAAAATATAGATTTTATTAATCAGGTATATCCATGTCTAGCATAAAAGATTTTATCTTTGGTATTGGGATTCTCAGTGCTCTATTTTTCACTGCAGTGTTTTGCTCTTCGCAGATAGCTGAAGCGAAGACTAGTGTTGATTACAGTTTGGTGGATGTAAGCGCATTACAAAATCAATACCAACGTCAATTAAAGCCTAAAGCAGTAAAAAAAGTCGTTGCAAAAAAGCCAGCTAAACGAGGACAAGTACAAAGCGACGTATTACTACAATACCAAAGATTATTAGCTAATCAGCAGACTGAGAAAGTTCGTAAACAACAAGATAAGCGTTCGTATGCAATAAAGCCCGTTAGAAAACCTATTCAACAAATTCAAGCCCAAGAAAGAGTACAGCCAAAAGTTCGTCAACAAAGAGCTCCAGCGCCTGCTAACAAACCTGTACCTAGACGCGATGCTATTTTTGAAGCGGCAAGTGCCGGGGATGTTAGATTGATAGGGCAGTTACTTAGCCAAGGTGTGAATGTAAACCAAGCTAATAATGAGCGCGAAACAGCACTTCATATGGCAGCAGCGAAGGGACATTATTCTGCCGTTATTTACTTACTGAATAACGGCGCTAATATTAATGGACGTACAATAAATAACTGGCTTCCGATTCATCACGCAACACGCTTTAGACATGCTCAGATTGCGAACTATCTTAAACAAAAAGGCTCACAGATATATGCCAAAACCTCAGATGGTTTGAGTGCGGTTGATATGGCCAAAGCATTGAATGATCGCCGTATTTTAGGTATTTTTGGAGTTAGATAGTATTTAACTAAAATTTCTACGTAAGGAAGGATCAATACCTAGCCAAGACAATATCGAAGTATGTCGACCCCTAGCCGAAATATAAGTTTTGTAGAAATCCCTAAAAAGGTGGGGGGTGTCTTTTTATAGTTTAGCGCCTGTGTTCTTCAGTCGTTCAATGACAGCACCAGACTTCATTACTTCACTTACCGCATTTGCAGCTTCTACTAAGCTCGCATAACGTTTGCGATGCATCAAAACAATCGATGCGTTATACAGCAAACTATCGTAAGCCATTTTTGTTGAGCCTGTTAGTGCTTGA
>JBALXO010000043.1:0-4874 GCA_036960615.1 Cocleimonas sp.
ATTTGCTGTAGAGATTGAAGGGGTCATTAAGGTAGCCATGCCAGCACCTACTACTGCATACTTTCCAGCTTTGACCATGAATTTACGTCTTGACGACTCAACACTAGTATCTTCATCAACGTCAACATTAGTTTCTACATCGATTTTATCAGACATCATATTTCTCCTTATTAATAAGTTTAAAAATAGATAAATAACAGACTCATTGAACAACAGCCTATTACTATAAATAAATATAGACCTTAAAATTAATTATACCTAACTGTTTTATTATACTGGTTAAAGAATGAACAATTTTTAACCACTAATGTCGGGATAAGAACATCGATGGCTTAGTAATGGTTATTCTAGTAATCGGAAATTTAGATATACCAAGGTATAAATTGTATAATTAAGCATTACTATTCAAACGAGATAATAATGTCATACAAAGATATATTGGTTTATTTAGACGACGGTAAATCAAATCAGGAACGAATCAACACCGCTTTTAACTTAGCCAAGTCACAACAAGCACGGCTTACCGCTGTTACACTTTCAGCATTAGAGCCTGCTCACATGATAGTTAAAAACGAAACAGCTAAATATAATATCAGCTATCAAGAAGCTGAAAAACGCATCGCTGAATTCACTGAGCAAGCGACGCAACTAGATATTGAATTTGATACTAAAATTATTGATCTAGCTGCAGGTAAAGGTCTTAGAAAAACATTAGCAAAATTTGCGCGTAATTTTGATTTAGTCATCTTTAGACAAGCTAATCCGGCTAACAAAAACTTCGACTTAATCGAAAGCATCTCAAGCAAAATAGTTGTCCATTGCGGTCGACCAGTATTTTTTATGCCTTATATTGGCGCACATCATATTCCTGCTAAAAACGCTTTAATCGCTTGGGACGGAACTGCCACTGCTACCAGAGCCGTTCATGATTCATTACCAATTCTAAAACAAGTCAAAGAAGTTACGATTTTAGTTGTAACCGAAGGTAAAAAGAAAACAGCCAAGGGTGAACTACTAGCTGATGACCTCGCCGCACATTTAGGTAGACATGGTGTAAATGCAAATGTAAGACGAACCACCACTGGTTCATACGACGTACCTACAGTCATCCTGAATCACATTGCAGAGAATAGTTTAGATCTATTGATAATGGGTAGTTACGGAACTGCAACACTTCAAAGAAAGGTGTTTGGCGGTGTTACTAAGAAGATATTAGATACGATGATTACACCGGTGATCATGTCGCACTAGGAAAAAGTAATAAAAGGCGGGAGGTGTCTTTTATATTACTTAAAAAGACACCCCCCACCTTTTTGATGGTTTCTATATAGAGATAATAGACCTATGTTTTTTTATTCAGGTCTCATATGCGGAAATAAAATCACATCACGAATTGAAGGACTATCAGTTAACAACATCACCAAACGATCAATACCAATACCTTCACCTGCTGTCGGTGGCATTCCATATTCTAGCGCACGAATATAGTCAGCATCGTAATGCATTGCTTCAGCATCACCTGCATCTTTTTCTGCGACTTGCTTTTTAAAGCGTTCAGCTTGATCTTCTGCATCATTAAGCTCAGAGAAGCCGTTACCAATTTCACGACCACCAATGAATAATTCAAAGCGATCAGTGATGAAATCATTGTCGTCATTACGACGAGCTAATGGTGATACTTCGGCCGGATATTCAGTGATGAAAGTTGGATTTAATAGATTCTTCTCAACGCTTTCATCGAAGATTTCCATTTGAATTTTTCCTAGCCCCCAATAGCTTTCAATGTGTATTCCCAGCTGTTGAGCCACAATGGTTGCCGCTTCTATAGTACTTATGTCAGCAGCGTTTAGATTAGAGTTATGTTTAAGGATTGAGTCTGTCACTGAGATACGATCGAAGGTTTTACCAAAATCAAAAGTTTCACCTTGATAAGTTACTTCGGTGGTACCAAGGATATCTGTCGCTAAACCACGTAATAGCTCTTCGGTGATATCCATAAGATCATGGAATGTTGCATAGGCTTGATAGAATTCAATCATGGTGAATTCTGGATTATGACGTGTTGATAAACCTTCGTTACGGAAGTTACGGTTAATTTCAAATACACGCTCAAAACCACCTACTACTAGGCGTTTTAGGTAAAGCTCTGGGGCTATACGCAGATACATATCAATATCTAAAGCATTATGATGTGTTTCAAACGGACGTGCCGTAGCACCACCTGGAATAACTTGTAACATCGGTGTTTCCACTTCCATAAAATCGCGATCTTCAAAATAGCGACGGATGTATGTTATTACTCTAGACCGAACTTTAAAGGTATCGCGTGTTTCTTCGCTCATGATTAAATCGAGGTAACGTTGACGATAACGCTGTTCTTGATCGCTCAGTCCGTGGAATTTTTCAGGAAGTGGTCGTAGTGACTTGGTTAATAACTGAACCTTGTCTGCCTTTACCGTTAACTCACCTGTTTGAGTTCTAAACAAAAGACCCTCTACACCAACAATATCGCCACTATCCCAAGTTTTGAAATCTTCATAAACGTCATCACCTAGCAGTTTAATCTGTGCATAAACTTGAATACGGCCTGAAGTATCAGAGATAGTAATGAAGCTAGCTTTACCCATTACGCGTTTGAGCATAATACGCCCAGCAACGCTGACACGAATCTCATTATCATTAAACCAAGGTTTGTCTTGATCTACATATTGTTTCTGTAAATCATCAGCGTAATGCTCTCTTTTGAAATCATTTGGAAAAGCAGTTCCAGCATCACGCATATCACTAAGTTTTTCTCGACGTAATGCGATTAATTGATTTTCGTCTTGAACTTCGTTTACTTGGTTTTCGTTATCTTCTGACATTACTTATCTCTTATTTGTCTCGTTACTTACTGTAACTAATGATTGTTAGTTTAGTACTTATCTAAACGCCAGACTTCAAGCTAGCTGTAATAAATTGATCAAGCGAACCATCTAACACCGCTTGAGTATTTCCTGTTTCTACACCAGTACGTAGATCTTTAATACGCGAAGCATCCAATACGTATGAACGAATTTGACTGCCCCAACCTATATCAGATTTATTATCTTCAAGTTCTTGGTTTTCAGCATTACGTGCTTGCATTTCTTGCTCGTACAATTTCGCTTTCAATTGTTTCATTGCGGTCGCTTTATTTTGATGCTGAGATCGGCCATTTTGACATTGCACAACAGTATTGGTCGGCAAGTGCGTTAAACGAACCGCAGATTCAGTTTTGTTTACGTGCTGACCACCCGCGCCCGAAGCACGGTAGACATCGACACGAACATCAGAAGGATCGATTTCGATTTCAATATCATCGTCAATTTCAGGCGATACAAATACTGAACAAAATGAAGTATGACGGCGTCCACCAGAATCAAACGGTGATTTGCGAACTAAACGGTGAACGCCAATTTCAGTTCGTAACCAGCCAAAAGCGTATTCACCTACAAAGCTGATAGTCGCAGATTTAATTCCTGCAACATCTCCAGAAGAAGCTTCCATAAGCTCGACTTTAAAGCCTTTAGCTTCGCCCCAACGCAGATACATGCGTAACACCATTTCAGCCCAGTCTTGAGCCTCAGTTCCGCCAGAACCTGACTGGATATCGAGGAAAGCATTGTTGGCATCCATCTCACCAGAGAACATGCGTTGGAATTCTAGTCTCTCGACACCAGCAGTAGATATTTCTAGATCAGAGATAACTGAATCTACAGTTTCTTGATCATCTTCCATTTCTGCCATTTCTAACAGTTCTTGTGCATCTGTTAATTGTGATGTCAGCGCATCTACATTGTGCACCACGTTTTCATAACCGGTTCTGTCTTTGCCTAATTTTCTGGCTCTTACTGGATCACTCCAAACTTCGGGGTCTTCTAACTCACGAACTGTTTCTTCTAATAGTTCTTTCTTGTTTTCGTAGTCAAAGGTACCCCCTCAACGCGTCTATGCGTTGAAGTAGATCTTTGATCTGGGAATAGTAAGGATTGAGTTCCATAGTTAATCAATAACACTAAAAAATGGCAATGATACAGGGATTAGGAATATAAAATAAGCCCTATTGTGAAGTGTATGATTGATTATTACAGACTAGAAACTAGTCAGTCTAGATTGGAAACAGCTAGAAAGGTGGGGGGTGTCTTTTACTAAGCTAATGAAGGCTTAAATTAATGATTTCATAAAAAGCATTAACCTACAGCACCAATCGCAAATTTAACAATAGAGTAAACACCCAAGACAAATAACACTGTCATAAGAATGCCCGCCACGATAAAAGGCATTGCACTTTTTTTATTAAAATCTTCGCGTAAAGTATCGGCTTTTTGAACGCCAATCATTGCTCCCATTACACTCTTAATAGCTTTTAAGAATTCCATATTAAACCTACTTTTATAATTGCATGTAGTGTAACGATGCCACTAATTTTAAGAACACTCACTTAGAGATAGCTGATGTTTGTTAAATAATTATGTTAAAAAGATTGGATAGTAATGATCAACCAATAGCACCACAAAGAGAATCATCAAGTAGTTGATTGAATAGCCAAATGATTTCATTGGGAGTGATTTATCTTCAGGACGCCTTAACATTTCAATGGAGTAATACATATACCCAATACCCAACACGACAGCACCCGCAAGGTAGATTAAACCACTCATTGCGACCAAGTAAGGCATTAGCGTAACGATGAAAAGTAGAATCGTATAAAGCAAAATCTGTATGCGCGTAAAGTGATGGCCGTGTGTTACTGGCAACATCGGAATATTAACCTTTGCGTATTCTTTTTGACGATGGATAGCTAATGCCCAAAAGTGGGGGGGTGTCCAAATAAAGATGATCAAAAACAATAA
>JBALXO010000043.1:4974-10455 GCA_036960615.1 Cocleimonas sp.
GAAGCAAAAGATATACCAATCGAAGCCAATATAACTAAATGAAAGGGTGGTAGTTCTGGCGTAGCAAGAAACATACCCACGACTGCAGTCAGCATAATTAAAGCCACCACTTTAATTTTGCAGAGAACTAAAAAGTCACCGATAGTTGGAGTGTTTGTAATAGATTCTGTAGTAGCCATTTTCTTCACTAATAAATTTTTGTGATTTCGCGTGTATGCTTGATTATCAAATTGTATAAGCAGTTAATAAACGAACTGCCAACCTACCTGATGAACGTGTTATTTAACCAAGTTGAGAGTATTTTAAAAGACGATTGATATCTTTAATTATCTTCTTCGCATTCAAGTCAGCCTGCGGATAATACATCATAATATTACCATAAGGATCGATTAAATATATTGGCTTGGTGTCTTGATGAGGAAACTGCTTTAAAAATTCAGCATTACCATCACTAACATGCGTCATTACCATATCGCGATACTGACTTTTGTCGATTGAATTCTCTATCGTTTCATTAGTAATAAAAAGAGTACGTACTCTTCGCATTTTTTCATTCGTCAATAAACGTACTTTCATGATCAGAGTTAATTTATCAAGACATATCTGATCACAATTGTTTGGTTCTATGTATGCCATCGTCCAACTTTTGGCAATTGTTTCTTCTCTAACCGCAGCCGTATCACCCTGCTTTAAATCGGCAACCTTGGCTGGAAATGCCGGATGCACTAATGTTCCGTAATTAGTGCTGCCCTTTTCAAAGCCTAATAATTCTAAATTAAAAAATAATAGTGTTCCTAGTACAATTGGGAGTACAAAAACTGTAACCATCATCAGAAATCTTTTCTTTCCAGTATCCATTTGATATCAACTTTTTGATCTAAAAATATGGTGCTTTATATTAGTTACGGTCAACGACAATAATGCAGCGGCAAATTATGAAGTACTGCAACATAAAGTGGAAGACCTAATACAACATTTTAGGCTTTACAGTATTGAAAAACGAAAGCAGCGTTTTAGTGTTAAACACCCTATTTCGCTTAAAACACCACAATTAAATATTATATTTAACTTATACAAAACCATAAAATCCAATACTAACATTCTTAATCTATATACTTAACTTACTTAGATAAATAAGGGTTAAAGCTTCGTATTTTTCATTTTAGTCGAGTGTTGAATTTAACGCTTTAATCATCAGCTACGCACTAATTGATTCTCCGGATCGTATAGACAAGTCTCAGACACAATAGCTGGATAATGCTGTCCTAAAATTTGAATACTTAACTCAGTTCCAATAGTTGATACTTTAGGATCTACAAATGCATAAGCGATATTTTTTTGTATTCGATGTCCGAAGGCACCAGAAGTAGCAGAGCCAATTAATTTTTTAGTACCGTCCTCTTCACTTTGATAAATAGAATCACCCGAGTGAGCTGGAGCAATACTGCAATCTACAACTAAAGTAACTAACTGTTTTTGGTTACCCTGTTGCAATAATTTTTCAAGCGCTTTTTTACCCACAAAATTTGGTTTTTCCATTTTGACAAAGAAATCTAAACCAGTTTCAATAGGGTTACGCTCATAAATCAGGTCAGCTTTCCAATGCAAGTATCCTTTTTCCATACGCATTGATTCTGTTGCGTATAAGCCAAAGTTTGATAAATCAAAAGCTTTACCAGCTTCGTTTAACAACTTCCAAACCAAATACAATTGCTCATTAGGTACGTGTAACTCATAGGCAAGTTCGCCAGAGAAACTAACTGTCATTGCAGTTACTTTCGCATGTCCTAGTGTCATGTCTTTAACATTCAACCAAGGGAAGCCTGCTTTTGACCAATCACAACGTGGTGATAGTGATTGCAATAGATCACGTGATTTAGGCCCAGCAACCACCAATATAGTATGCGAAGCAGCCATTTCAGTAATGGTTACTGTATCTGGCTTATATTTATTTAACCAATCTAAGTCATGCCATTCAGCAGCTGCCGCAGAGCCATACCAATAATGTTCTTCATCTAATTTTGCAAGAGTTGCTTCTGTTAACACATGACCACTTTCATTTAACAAATAACACAGGCTAATTTTCCCAATTTTTTTCGGTATATTACTACAAGTGATGCAATCTAAAAATTCGGTAGCACCCTCACCCTCAATAGAAAAACGATTAAAACCTGATACTTCCATCAATCCAACGTTGTTTGTCATTGCCTCAATTTCTTTAGCAACAACATCTTGTGTAGGTGTAAAACGGAATGAATGCTCATCTACAAAATCCGGTGTCGGTTTAAAGAACAATGCACGTTCCCAACCGTTCACTACTCCCCAAGCTGCATTTTTTTGATCTAAAACAGAATACAAAGGCGTTGTTCTCGCTAAGCGCGCTGCAGGACGATGCTCATGCGGTAAGTGATAGTGGAATTCGTTTTGGTAATCTTCAATTGACTTTAAATTCGTATGTTCGGTGTTTGCATATTGTGTAAAACGGCGCGGATCAAGACACCAAGCATCCCACTCACATTCTCCATGAACGATTATATCTGCCAGAATTTTTCCGTGGCCACCACCTTCTCCGATACCTGCACGTAAACCAATGGCACAGTAGGCATTTTCAATACCAGGAATTTGTCCAATTAACGGCATGCCATCAATGGTATAGGTAATAGGTCCATTGATAGTGGTATGAATACCAGCTTCTTGAAGTGCTGGTAAACGTTCAAAGATACCTTCCATGTTATCAAGTAGACGGTCTAAATCAGGCGGGCATAAATCTTTTGTGAAAGCTGGATCGATTCCATCTAAACCAAAGGTTTTACAGGCCTGTTCGTAAACGCCGACTAAAAGTCCGTTCTTTTCCTGACGACTGTAAAAATCATCTAATGGATCGCGAATAATTGGCACCTGAAAATCTAAAGCTTCTAATTCAGGTATATCATCAGTAAGAAAGTACATATGCTCCATTGAAGTCACAGGGTGCTCAACACCTAACATGCTACCTACTTCATTGACTCGATAGCCCGTAGCATTGACGACTTTCTCACAAGTTATATCGCCTTTCTTGGTGTGAACTATAAATTCACCATTCGCTTTTTTTGTAATGTTCTCAACGGGATTACTTCTGTAGACAGAAGCACCTGCTAGTCGAGCTTTTCGCGCTAATGCTAACGTAATTCCAGATGGATCGATGTATCCATCTAATGGATCCCACCACGCACCTAACATTTTGTCGGTAGTCAATAGAGGATGACGTTCTTTAATCTCTTTTGGGCTGATGAATTCCATCTCAACACCCATGCTTTTCGCCATGCCAATATAGTGTTGATACGTATCAATATGGTCTTGAGTGTAAGCCGTTCGCATGCCGCCTGTGATGTCGTAGTAAAACGGAAAATCTTCATCTGTTGCTAATTCTTTATAAAGGTCAATACTGTGACGTTTTAATCCAATCATGGTTTGATTCCCGCCGAACTGTGTTACTTGTGCCGCTGCATGCCAAGTTGAACCTGAAGTGAGTTCATCACGCTCAACTAAGGCCACATCTGTCCAGCCTAATTGGGTTAAATGATATAAGACTGAACAACCTGCAATACCACCACCGATCACTACCACTCTTGCATGCGACTTAACTGAATCAACCATTTACTCTCTCCGAATATTTATATTTGATTAAAGAATCATGCAAAAAAGTGATACGGCTGACAATCAAAAAATTCTAAGTTATAGTTCAATTTATTTAAACTATAAGTACTATAGTTTTACCACTGACTCTTGGATATAACGATTAATGAAGCACTCACTTCCCTCGCTTGATAGTTTAAAACCTTTTGAAGCTGCTGCTCGACATTTAAGCTTCAGTATTGCAGCAGATGAATTGTGCATGACCAAGGGAGCAATCAGTTATCAAATTCGAAAACTAGAAGAAGAAATTCAATGCACATTGTTTAAACGCTCTGTACGGCAAGTCTATCTTACCGATGCTGGACAAACTCTATTTCAAACTACTAAAAATTTATTTCAAGAACTGAACCATACTCTCGATAAATTACAACAAAGCAAGCGACAAACAAGTGTAACTATTGCTGCCTCCACTTATGTCGCGTCAAGATGGTTATCATCACGAATAAGTCGTTTTAATGAAGAATTTCCAGACATAAATATCATGTTTCAGCACTCGGTTAATAGCGCTGAATTTAAACTGGATGATGTCGATTTAGCAATTGTTTGGAGGCCCCGTAATGACAGTTTGGAGGCGAATCGGTTTGCAGAAATTCCAATGCCTTTATTTCCTATGATAAGTCCACAGCTTTTGTATGCGCATAATTTAAGTTCGACAGAACCGTTCAGTATTGCTTCGATTTCGCAATTACCCTTCAGAAGTATTCCACTACTCTGTGAAGACAGGCAAGAAGATATGTGGCAACAATGGTTTGATTTAAACCAAACGCCCGGAAGTACTCTCAAACTAACGAATCCACATCGGGTTATTAGTGATGCTAATGTGCGTGTGCAGGCAGCTGTCGATGGGCAAGGTTTTATTTTAGCCGACGATCTGATGCTTAACGAATTAAATAATGGTCTTCTGGTTACGCCATTCAAAGAAACAATGACCAGCTACAGTTATGCTTTCTATTCTTCGTCAACAAGAATTTATTCTGAAAACGCTTTAATCTTGAAAGATTGGATTACTGAGAATATCTAACTAAATAAGTATTTAAGTGCCTAGGAAAGTAAGTATCATTCATTATGTTTAGTCTGAGTTTTTCCCCAACAATTCAACGATATCCGCTTCCAAATCCTCAGGTTCAGTTTTAGGACTGAAACGTTTATAAGGTTTGCCATCAGAAGCAATTAGAAACTTGGTGAAATTCCATTTAATAGTGCTGCCCAACATGCCACCGAGTTCTTTTTTTAGATAGACAAATACCGGATGAGCATCATCGCCATTCACATCAATTTTTTCGGTTAATGGAAAAGTAACGCCATGATTAATTCGACAAGCATCGACAACCTCATCATTACTTTCAGGTGACTGATTTAAAAATTGATTACAAGGAAACCCCAGAATCACCAAGCCTTGGTCTTGATACTTTTGATAAAGTTTTTCGAGACCATCGAACTGTGGGGTTAATCCACATTTAGTAGCGGTGTTGACCACCATGACTGTTTTGCCCTTGAAGTCAGACATACTTATAGATTCGCCTGCAGGATTATTAACGCTTAGATCATAGAAACTCATATTTTGCCTATTTGATTATATTTATTACTTGAATATGTCTTTATAACTGATTTAAAAGACACCCCCCACCTTTTTGGAGGTTTTCAGTATGATACTTAGATCTTCCCCTATATTTCTTTACGGATATAGCTCTATTACCTTTTCGGACGTTCTATTTTACCGTCAAATTCACATCAACATTACCTCTAGTTGCATTGGAATATGGGCAAACCTTATGTGCCTGTTCAACAAGAGCTTCAGCTGATTTT
>JBALXO010000043.1:10555-13426 GCA_036960615.1 Cocleimonas sp.
ATATCTGCCTTAAGTTTATGGGAAAAACACCTTCTAATCTCTGATATATGAATAATATTAAGTTAATATTACGACCAATAAAAAGTAAGGTTTAGGTAAATAATATTATGACGAATGATATAAAACTCGACACAAGTTGGTTAGAACATTTACAAGACGAGTTTAAAAAGCCCTATATGCATGAGCTTAAAGCTTTTTTAGTTGAAGAAAAACAACAAGGAAAAGTTATTCTACCACCGGCTACTGAATGGTTTAATGCACTTAATAGTATGCCATATGAAAACCTTAAAGTAGTAATTTTAGGTCAAGACCCTTACCCTACTGAAGGTCATGCGCATGGTTTATGTTTCTCAGTATTACCCGGAGTAAAACCATTGCCAAAATCTTTATTGAATATCAATAAAGAACTCAAAGAAGACTTAGGTATAGATAACAGTCACACAGGTTATTTGCAGAAATGGGCAGATCAAGGCGTATTGTTATTGAATGCTGTTTTTACAGTAGAGCGCGGCAACGCAAACGCACATCAAGGTAAAGGGTGGGAATATTTTACTGATGCAATTATACAAACAATAAACGATGAAGCTAAAGATGTGGTGTTTATTTTATGGGGAGCATATGCACAGAAGAAAGGTGCCTTGATTGATGAGAACAAGCATCATATTTTAAAATCTGCGCACCCATCTCCTTTATCAGCGTATCGTGGGTTTTGGGGAAGTAAGCCGTTTTCTAAGACGAATGATTATTTGGCTTCGCAAGGTAAAACACCTATTAATTGGGCTTTAGATTAATTGTTTTAGAGAAAGAGATAAAAAGGTAGGGGGTGTCATTTATTAGAATCCGCTGAATAAAAACACTTACTTCAAACGAAACACCACAGGAAACTGTACTGTAGATGTTATTGACACCCCATCACGCTTAGAAGGTTTAAACACCCAACGCGGTACCGACTTCATTGCTGCCTTATCCAAGGCCGAATGCCCTGAGCTTTTATGTACCCACGCTTTTTGTACTTTACCGGCAACTGAAACACTAGCTCGCATAATAACCGTACCCTGAAGTTTTTTGCGGCGCGCACTGCGAGGATATTTAATTTTCTCTCGGCTTTGATACGCCGGATTAGTAATAATTTGTGGCGCAGGTGAATTTTTTGCAATAGCTGGAGCTGCTTTCTGTTTAGCCTTTAACGTAGCTTGTTTCTGTCGCTGCAGTTGCCTTTGTTTAGCCAGCCTTTGTTGCTCTAAAACTTTCTGTTGTTGTGCTTTCTTTTGTTGTACCAGTTGACGCTTCTTTATTTGTTTTGCTTGAAGCTTCTCTTGGTCCTTACGCTGTTGCCATTCACGGCGACGCTGCACGACGAGTTTTTTTAATCGATCTTCTTCTTTTTTCTTAGCAAGGGCTTTTCTGCGTTTTTCTTGTAAAATTTTAGGATCAGGCTTCTTCTGTATCTTCTTTTTGACTATGACAGGCTTGGGCTGCTTTTTAACGATCACAGGGTTTGTCTTTACTTCAACCTTCTTCTTAACTACTACAGGCTCAGGCTTTTTAACGACCTCTCGTTCTGGTTTTGACTCTGGCTCTGGCTTTGGCTTTGGTTCTGGCTTTGGTTCTGGCTTTGGTTCTGGCTTTGGTTCTGGCTTCGGTTCTGGCTTCGGTTCTGGCTTTGGTTCTGGCTTTGGTTCTGGCTTTGGTTCTGGCTCTAAGGTCGGTTCTGTTGCTGTGATTGTCGCCAACATCTCCATTTCAACAGACAAATCTTCAGGTAGTTCTATAAGCTGTTGTTCTTTTGAAGCATTAGGAAACAGAAATACCCATGCTGCAATATGCAATACTGCTGAAAAAATAAGAGCAAGAATTAGCCTCATGGCTATTGGTTCTGTTCTGCCTGAATTGAGAGTTTCTTGAAGTTGCCAGCTTTTAAGACATCAATGATTTTAACGAATTGTTCAAAGTCTGATTTCTTATCCATTCGAATCACAAATTTCTGATCGACTTCATAATTCTTCAACTTTTCTTCAAGTTGTGAATATTTAATTCGTTCTTCATTAAAAAACAATTCATTTTTAATATTAACTGCTATTTCAATAGTTTTAGTAGATTCTTGGCTAGATACTGTTACTTGTTTAGCTGAGGGGATATCAACATCTATCAGTCCTTTCGAAACAAACGACGCAGTTGTCAGTACTATTGCCAGTAGCACCAGCATAATATCGATGAAGGGAATCATATTGATTTGATCAAAGCGTTTCATTATCTTGAGCCTTACATTAGCCTTGAACGGATTTTTTATCAGTCATCGCAATCCAATGAGATACTTTCATATCCACTTTACGCATTAAACCGTTGTAAAAAATAATTGCAGGAATCGCAACGATCAAGCCTGCCGCAGTGGCTTTCAAGGCCATCGCCAACCCAACCATTATTTGATTTACGTTGATGTTACCGCTTTGACCCATGTCGTAAAATGTCACCAAAATTCCAATCACAGTTCCTAGCAAACCAATGTAAGGTGCATTTGCAGCAATAGTAGAAATTGTTGTGAGGTTTTTAGTTAGCGAGGTTTTAAGTAATTCAATATGGTCGAATTTATCTAATTTGATGAACCAATAATAGAAGTATCGTTCAATCACCAATGCGATCAAAATAAAGCTCATAAGACCAAGCACTCCGAGCACCATAAGATCAAGATAGGTTCTGAAGAAATCCATAAGTACTTCAGTATTTGCTGACAATGACATAAAAATAACCAAAATATTTCGTCACCCATGATTATAATTCACAGATAGACATTTATAAAAACGCATAGTAAAACATACTATCTATTATCTGAAAATAATAAGTATTATTAATCCAGAAACAAGAACACATTGT
>JBALXO010000043.1:13526-20219 GCA_036960615.1 Cocleimonas sp.
ATAATATGAATATTGCAATCAAACAGAACTCACTGGAAATAATCAGTCAGCTCTTTCTTTTACTAATACTGTCTTCATTCAGTCTTTCTGTTTTAGCCAGTGACAAAGCTGATATAGATAAAATCATCAGTATGTCAGAAGCTCCTGATGGTGTGGTATTTGAATTGATAGGAAGTGAAGACAGTATATATTTACCCAATGCATTGAGTAAGGTCGAAGCTTATAAAAAGCAATTGAAATCGAAATTCTCTGACATTGAAATAGCGGTGGTTGCACATGGTGCCGAACAGTTCGAACTAACAAAAGACAATGCTAAAAAAGAGAAAAGATCGCATGATTTAGTCAAGCGAATTACTTTAGATAATGTACCCGTTCACATCTGCGAAACACATGCAAGTTGGCGTGGTGTCGGCGGTGAAGACTTCCCTGACTATGTGACTGTCTCTTCTCAAGGTCCTACACAAATTAAAGAGTATCAAGAGTTGGGTTATATATTAGTTGTAATTGATTAATATCAATTACAATACACCCCTTACCTTTTAGCTATTTTCATCAGAAAAACAGCAGAAAGGTAAGGGGTGTCTATTTAAATTAAGCCAAAAATTATCTCTTTAATGCAACCTGCATTGCTTTTAAAGCTTTAAAATCTCCACTTGCGGCAACTGTAGCTTGCTCATTCCAAGAATCCATGGCTTCTTTATTATTATTCATCCTTGCGCCCGACGCTTCTAGCATATCGCGTAAAATATCATCATCAGTTTCAGCTAGTTTCTTAAACGTGTCGATACCTAAGGTCTTTAAGGTCGCCGACATACTTGGGCCAATACCACTTAGTTTAGTAAAATCGTCGCCACCCGGTTTGGCTTTAGCCACTGTCTTAGTTATTGCTGTCTTTTCTAACGTAGGTTTTGTTGGAGGCTTAGCAACTGGCTTCTTAGCCACTGGTGTTTTTTTAGCAGTTGTTGTCTTAGGTGCAGGAGCTTTTGTTTTCTTTTTAGATACGGCCGTTTTACTCTTACCTTTCGTATTTTCGCCCGTATTATCATTCGATGGCTTGGTTGATGATTTAACATTTTTCTTTGTGGTTGAAGTGGAAATTGATTTAACTTCAGCTTTGCTTACTCCACTTTCTGAATTAGAACTTAGCTGTGACTGTAAAGAGCTAATCTGACGGTTTTTCAATTCAAGTTCTGCTTTTAGATCAGAACAATCACCGTTATCTTTACCCGCCTTCAACCAAAATGTGTAGAATAACCATGCGCCAAGCCATCCCATTAAAATACCAAGAACAAAAGCACCCATCTCAAGACTCCTTAAATAGTTAATAAGTATTTTTATTGTTACATATAATAACTCTTATCAGCAAATTTATGATTTTTTAGTCTCTCAATTGCTTATTTCAAATAATAGTTTTTAAATTTTCATGCACCTTTGTTCAGATAATAATCAAAAGTAAAAATAAACGGTATCTTTTAGAGGAAGGGGTACTAAGTGGTTGCGAATTTCATCCCAATGGAGAAGAGACGCATAAACTAAAACAATAAAATACTAAGATCATTGACTAAACACACATTATTTTTGCACATGAATCTGAAAACAAAATTCTCATTACTTTTTGCTTTAACGTTACTTGTAGCTTTTAGTACGGTTAATCCAAACCTTAAGCAAAACACTGTTGCGTCTATAACATTAAGCGATGTTTCAGTAAATGGCTTAAACAATAATATTCATCAAGGTGAAAATAGTTATCATCCAATTCATCGTATTGAAAAGCCAACATTTAAAACAGATGAATTATTAAAAATCAGCAAACAGCTTTCTATAGTGCGATTGACTATGAGGGAATTAGAACAACAAAATACAGATAATAAAATCATTGATGATATTAAGTTTACTAATGAAACTGAGGAACACGTTGATTTAAATGATTCTAGATTATTGCACGCACGACAAGAGCTAAATTCTTTTTTACATTCTGATATTGATCAGATGCATGTAGTTTTACCTGTCTACCAAACTGTCTATATAAGTAAACAAATTAAAACTAAAGAACATGCTTTTGGCGAACTTAAGCAAAATATGTTTATTCACAAAAACAGTATTTCGAAACGTAGCACTAAAAGTACTAAAAATGATTTTATTGCAACTAACCATATTGGCTATTGGCAAACCGTTTACTCTATAGAGTCTAAACAGGGTAAATTGTTATATCGCCCTAAAAACAAATCTAGGAACTGTAACAATACTTCAGGACCATGTGGACACCATCAGTTGACTGTTCAAGCACTTAAAGACATAGGTTGTGATTCGCTTCAATGCCGTAAAGATCGTTTAGATTATCAAAAATCACTAAAATTAAGTAAGAAGCTATTAGCTCTAAATGAGAAGCGCCTAAAGAAAAATGGCATTTCAAAACTTAAAGGCTATCAAAAGTACTTGATTCACCAACAAGGTGCTTATGGCATTAAAAATATCATTGCAGCGACTCAAGGTAAAAAAACACTATCTACAAAAATTAAGAAGAATATGGCAAACAATTCACCCTATTCTTATAGGCAACTTAAAAATATGGGCAGTAAAGCTGCAGCAGATAAATTCATGAATCATTGGAAAACCAAATGGGTGAATGAAAAGCGTTTAATCGTAGCCACACAATCTACATCCGCTACCGATAATCTGATAAAAACAAACTTTATTCCAATATTTAATGACAGTGAAATCCAGTTAGCATTAAATATGAGGTTCTAATTATAATGAGTTGCTGATAGATATAAGCAACGATAAAAATATCATGAAAAATTTATTGGGCAACCCCTTTTTTACCAATCGTATTAGCACCACAGTCATTTTATTAGTCAGCGTATTACTAATGAGTAATAGCTTTGGGCAAGAGACACTTACCTCGCAATCGAGTAAGCATCAGCCTAACGAAGTGTCATCGACGCTCGATTTACAACTCTCCGAATTAATTACGCGTCACAAGCTAACAGGTTCTCCTGTTGCTAGTCATGCTATTCCTGATATCAGTAGTCCAAAAGCACAATTGGGAATGAAGTTATTTTTCTCAAAGTCATTGGGCGGAGACAAAAACACTGCTTGCGCAAGTTGTCATCATCCTATGTTAGGTGGTGGAGATGATTTATCGCTATCAATCGGTGTAGCTGCAGATAAACCAAATGCTTTAGGTGCGAATAGACAAACGACAGATTTCAAACATACACAAGTTCCACGCAATGCACCCACCACCTTTAACATCACATTTTGGAATAAAATACTGTTTCACGATGGCCGTATAGAGCGCCTAGAGAATAACGAAATAACTACACCGGATATGTCATATCCAAAGGCTGATTTATTGGCAGGTGAAAGCCTGGTTCAAGCTCAAGCTCGTTTTCCCATAACATCAGCAGAAGAGATGCGCGGTGAATATTTAAATGCATCTTTAAATCAAACTCTACGTCGTGCTTTGGCAAAGCGTTTACAAGAAAATTGGTTACTTGAATTTCAAAAAGGTTTTGCAGATGAGACTACTAGCGTAGAAGAATTAATTACTGAACAGAACTACTCTGAAGCAATTGCTGCTTATGAAAGCTCACAAGTATTGATTAACAATCCCTGGAAAGCTTATGTAGAAGGTGATAAAAAAGCACTTTCAAAAGATGCCAAAAAAGGCGCTAAACTTTTTTTCACGAAACAAAATGAAGGTGGTGCGGGATGTGCGAGTTGTCATTCAGGAGATTTCTTCACCGATGAGAAAGCTTATAACACGGCCATGCCACAAATAGGTTTGGGTAAAAATAATGGTGAGACAGGCAGTAATGACTATGGCTTTGAACTAACTACAAAGTTAACTAAAGATAAATTTAGATTTAGAACGCCAAGTTTATTAAACGTTGAAGTGACTGGTCCATGGGGTCATGCAGGCGCTTATAACTCTTTGGAAGCAATAACAGAGCACATGCTATCACCAAATAAATCAGCTCAAAACTATGATGTAAATCAATTAAAGCAAGAGAACATTATTATAAAAGACGTAAAAGCGAATACTTTAGAAGCACTCAATTTCGGTATTCACTTACAGCCAAAACCTAATGTTACGAAAGATGATGTTCGTTATTTAGTCAGCTTTCTAAAAAGTCTGACCGATCCTTGTGTAAATGACAGAGGCTGCATGTCTAAATGGATACCTGATGCAGAAATGAACGACCCTGATGGGCTGATGTTGCATGCAGTTGACGCGAGTACGGGGAAACTGCTTTAAAGACACCCCGTTACTTTTACGTACTTTACAATTTTTACGCCTATGAGTGAAATTTACCATTAAGTTAAATTTCATCTTCGACTTACTATTAAGTCATTAGTGTTGATAACTACTAAGAGTTATCAACAACGCTTTCGCTAACCCTTATTATTCCACTGTTATTTCTACCCGAAGTTAAAATTGATATACTGCATTTTTTAATATTAACCAGTCACCTATGAACTCCAGCATTATTCACAACATAGATAGTCATATTGATCTCAAAAAAACCCCAATAGCTATTTCAAACTGGCTCTTTTTTGTTGCTTTTCTTGTCTTTGTTATAGTGGTTGTAGGCGGTATTACTCGACTTACCGAGTCAGGGCTTTCAATTACTGAATGGAAGCTTGTAACGGGTGCTTTACCGCCATTAAATGAGGCTGCGTGGTTATCTGAGTTCGCCAAATATAAACTTATTCCAGAATTTATAGAGATAAATGGCCCAGCAGGCATGACGCTATCAGAATTTAAGTTCATCTATTTCTGGGAATGGGTTCACCGCCTTTTAGGCCGATTGATTGGCCTTGCTTTTGCGCTGCCATTTGCTTGGTTCGCATTAAAACGGGCTATTCCTGATGGTTATCATATACGCCTAACTGTATTGCTAATATTAGGAGGCATGCAGGGTGTAATTGGCTGGTGGATGGTGACATCTGGTTTAACCGAGCGTACCGATGTAAGCCATTTTCGTCTAGCGGTACATTTATTAAATGCATTGCTTATTTTGGGTGCACTAACTTGGACTGCTTTGGATCTTCGTCAGCTCGCTGCAGGTAATAACGTAAAATCAAAATTAACCATCTTTAGCCTGGTAGTTTGTACTGTTTTATTTCTTCAATTGTTATTTGGTGCTTACACAGCAGGATTAAATGCTGGTTATGTTTCCAATACCTGGCCATTAATGAATGGTTCGATTGTGCCGTCAGCAATAGATTGGTCTAGCAATCTCTGGGCAAAGATCAATAATGACCATATAGTAATTCACTTTATCCATCGCTGGTGGGCTTGGGTAACGGTTGGTTTTCTGATCGTATTAGCGAGACGTATTCGTAAACAATCTAGAATAGCATCGATAGCAATCCATAGTGCCTTTGGCGTGCAGATACTGCTAGGTATTGCGACTGTAATGACTAGCGTGAATATAAACTTTGCCGTTCTACATCAAGCAGTAGGAGCTCTGGTGGTTGTCTCAACAGCATGGGGTTTGCATCATTTAGGCCGTGATAAATCAGATGTGGGTATATAAAAGACACCTCCCTACTTATTAGCACTTTATGCATTTTCTGTATCATGCTGGGACTGACAAATCTTCCAAAGACCATCTCGGTTTAGGCTGTATAACAGCTTCTTCTGTTTGTCCGGCTTTTAATCGAATTGCTCCAGCATACGCAATCATCGCGCCGTTATCGGTACAAAATTGCATTGGTGGGAAAAACACATCAGCGTCTAATTCATTAAGCTTTTCACGTAGGCGTTTATTTGCCCCGACTCCACCTGCAACAACTAAACGCTTACCGTCAACAGCTTTTAAAGCACGTTTACATTTTATAAAAAGTGTATCGACAACAGCTTCTTGAAAGGCATAAGCGATATTGGCTTTGTCTTGTTCTGTCTGATCAGATTTTTGCCATGTAACTAAAGAATGTGTTTTGAGACCGCTGAAACTGAAATCTAATCCACCTTGGCGAACCATCGGACGTGGAAATTGATAGACACCTGCTTCGCCTTGTTCTGCCAAAGCCGCTAATATTGGGCCACCAGGATAAGCTAAACCTAGCATTTTTGCTGTTTTATCAAAGGCTTCACCAACTGCATCGTCAAGTGATTCTCCTAAAATAGTATAGTCACCAATAGCTTTCACTTGAACGAGCATGGTGTGACCGCCAGAGACTAATAAAGCCACAAATGGGAACGCAATCGACTGATCTTTGCCCTTGGTAACATCTTCTAGCATTGGTGCTAATAGATGGCCTTCCATGTGATGAACGCCCACTGCAGGAATACCTAGACCCCAAGCCAGTGATCGTCCAATTGATGCACCAACCATCAAGGCACCAATTAAACCCGGGCCAAGGGTATAAGCTATGCCGTCAAGATCGCTTAGGCTAAGGTTTGCTTCGGCTAAAGCTTCTTTAATTAACGGAGATGTTTTACGAATATGGTCACGTGAAGCAAGTTCTGGGACGACTCCGCCGTACTCGGCATGCAAGGCTATTTGAGAATAGAGTTGATCAGCGAGCAAACCTTTTTCGGTATCATAAATTGCTACACCCGTTTCATCGCATGATGATTCAATGCCTAATACTTTCATCTAAACTTTTCCCAATATTAATAGCGTGTCTGTTGAGGTATTTTACCTTCACCAAGGGGATAAGACCATGAATATGAGTGAT
>JBALXO010000043.1:20319-29142 GCA_036960615.1 Cocleimonas sp.
TATATATACAAATAATATTATTGATATGTGTAAGCCAATGAAAACTCTTAACTCTCTAATTGTTAGTTTTACTTTCTCTATATTCTTACTTTCTAATGCGCTCGCTGAAAATAATGGAGAGAAACTCTATCAACAACATTGTAGTGTGTGTCATGGAGCAAACGCTGCAGGCCAACGTCGTATTGCGCCACCTATATTTGCAGTTAAGAATCATTATTTAGCTGTTCATGATGAAGAACTGACTTTTGTTGATGCTATTAATACATGGGTGGCTAATCCCGAAGAACAAAAAAGTTTAATGAAAGGTGCTATTCGACACTTTAATCTAATGCCCAAAATTGTGGTTGCTGAAAGCGATGTGACTCAAATCGCTGAGTATATTTTTAGCGATGCCGTGGGTATTCCTGATGCTTATAAAAAACATTACGCACAAAATCATGGCGGTAAAAAGGCCAAACAATATTCACGACTACTACTTAGACAATTTCGCTTATCGCCAGAACAGGTTGATGAACTAGGTTTGAGCGATGCTCAATTAGCAAGTATTAATCAATTGATTGTCGAAAAAGAAGTGGTGATGCAACCGATGCGTGAGGAAGTGTTGAGTTTCAATCAACAGTTGCAGAGCTTAGATACTCGAAAAGTTGACTTTAAAACTGAAATAGAAGCACTCGCTGACGTGAATGCTAAACGTGTTGAGCAGATGGTTTTAGCTAGTGGTGAGGCACGTGCCAAAATTGAGGCAGTATTGAATGATAGTCAATATCAAATGCTGTTGACGTTTAGAAAGGCATTGATGAAACGCTTGAATAAACGATAGATTGTTTTAAAGACACCCCCACCTATTTACCTGTTATCAATCAATCTCTTTAAGTATCCGTTTAACCAGCCCTGGACCTTCATAAATCAAACCAGAATAAACCTGCACTAACGCCGCACCAGCTTCTAGTTTTGCTTTTGCATCCGCAGCTGAAGCTATACCGCCGACTCCGATGATTGGGATTTGATCTTTAAGGTACTTTTGAAATTCAGCGATCACTCTTGTTGACATATCACGAACGGGTTCACCACTTAAACCCCCTGCTTCTTTGCCATGAGTTAAATTTTCAACAACTTTTTTATCTAAGGTGGTATTGGTTGCTATTAAGCAATCCATATTATTGGCTAACAATGATTCTGCAACGTCTTTCACTTCTTCGTCAGTTAAATCTGGAGCAACTTTTATCGCAATTGGAACATACCGTTTGAATTCCAAAGATAAAGTCATTTGCTCAGCTTTGATTATTGATAATAGACCGTCTAGTTCTTTACCGTATTGTAAACTGCGTAATCCTGGGGTGTTTGGTGATGAGATATTTACTGTGATGTAATCTGCGTAAAAGTACGCCTGACGTAAGCCAATTAAATAGTCGCTAACAGCATCTTCAACAGAGGTAGCTAAGTTCTTACCAATGTTTATTCCAAGAACACCGTCAAAACCATCATCTTTAGCCAAATTCACATTTTGAATAAGGTTATCTATGCCGTGATTGTTGAAGCCCATACGATTGATAATCGCGCGCTGTTTAGGGATTCTAAATAAGCGTGGCTTAGGATTCCCGGGTTGCCCTTTAGGCGTTACTGTTCCAATCTCTACGAAACCGAAGCCGAACTTTGATAAAGCATTAATGTGTTTCCCATTTTTATCTAAGCCTGCGGCAAGACCAATTTTATTTGGGAATTCTATTCCCATAACAGTTACAGGAGTATGCTGATGTTTAGTTTGAACTAGATTGAGTATGCCTAACTTATTCACAACCGAAAGGGAGAATAAAGCCAAATCATGTGAAGCTTCTGCGGGTAATAAAAACAGGAATCTCCGGAACAGTTTATACATCTTAGTCACAAGGCTAGATAGGAGTAATTAGTATATCTGATTAGATCCTTAGCGACAGCTTGGATGAACCCCAAAGATATAATTTTTAACAATAGACAAACTGACCGCATGCTCGCTTCCAGAAAAACCACTAATTTTTTTATCTGTCAACAAGCCCTTAGCATCCCTTAGCATTAATGTTGATAAGGGTGTATACGACCAATGCCATTTTTCTTCGTTGTAACCAGTTGGTCGCACTGAATTCTTAGTCGTATAAGGACGGTGAAAACCATACTTATGCGCATTGGCATTCATCCAATTAAATAGCTTGAGTCCTTTTCCATAAGTAAACCATCCGTTATTGAAGCTATTAAGATCAACTTCTGTACCCCAATGGTGGCGCGAGGTTCCAGGCATGGAATTAAATTTGAGAATATTTTCTACTCTACGTTTTTTATTTGGAATACTTTTGCTCTTTTCTTTCCATTTTCGATTCCAGATCCATCTTTGATATTCAAAATTGCGAGTTGCCGAGCGGATAATCAGATTTACTTTATCCTTGCGCGCAGCCGCATGCATTTTTTGAAACGCATCAAATGCTTCTTGGCGTAAGTAATAACCTTTACGATTTGTATAACGAATGGGAACTTTAACAAAGGCAGGATGTTTAGATGGTTTGAACTTACCCGTTAGATATTTTTCAACTTCACTTGCTGTAATTGTGTTTATTGCAGATACGTTTGTAGTATCTGCAAATACGACTGAGTTAAACCCCATTAATGCATAGATTAATGCATAGATTCCGCCATATTTTTTAACCTTATTTAGCAATTTATTTTCCCCAAATAAAAATTCTAAACAACAACTTTAAACAACCAAACTATTAGCCTGATATAAATCATTAAATTTTAAGATCTTCAAGATACAGTTGATATAACTTAGGTTCCATTATTGAATTAACAGGCACTTCAATTTTCTGAGTATCTTTAGAAAACACCATCGCAGCTTGCATAGTGTCATCACTCATATACTTAGTGTCTATATCAAAACTAAAGTTCGTCGGTATTTCTCTATTCACTGCCGCCATATTGAAACCCCAAATACCGAAGGACGGAATGGTCACATGATAACTCAGAGTATCGTCATAAACGGCATCTAAGGTCTTTTCAATTCCCCAGAAGGTTTTATGCGTAAAAAACGGTGATGAGCTTTGTGATACGACTAAGGCTTGATCTGAAACTCGTTTACGAATCATGGTGTAAAATTCACGTGAGTAAAGCTTATTAATCGCCTCATTATGTGGATCGGGCATATCAATAATCACTCGATCATAAAGAATCCCTGGCTTATTTATAAAGCTAAACGCATCAGCATTGTAAACAGTGACTTTTTCATCTTTTAAGCTGTCTTCATTCAGGTTAGTTATAATAGGAAGTGTTGAACTAATCGTCGTCATTTCTGGATCAATATCCACCAAATGGATTAGTTTAACGTCCTTATACTTAAGTACTTCACGAATCGCTAAACCATCTCCGCCACCTAAGATCAATACGTTTTCACGTTTTCCAGCGATACTCATTACCGGATGAACTAAGGATTCGTGGTAACGATATTCATCACGAGAGGAAAATTGAATATGCCCATCGATATACAAACGATGTTCTTTTGCAGAAGGTGTTTGTGTTACGACAATACGTTGATATGGCGTTTGTTTTTTATAGATGATCTGGTCGAAATATAAATGCTGCTCAGCAAAGCTGCTCAATCGCGTACCGTAAACGGTAAAGGCAGTAAGCATAATTAGAACTGCGACACTGACGGTTGCTATCAACTTTGGTCGACTAAGATACTGACGGAAAAAATAGATATTGATCAGTGCAGTGATGATATTGACTAAACCAATCGCGAATGATGATTTAAGTAAGCCTAATTGTGGTAATAAAAATAAAGGAAACGCTACAGCACCTATTAAACCGCCCACATAATCCAAGGACATCACATTCGCTATTGAATCTTTCATGCTTTGTTTATGCGATAAAATACCCATCAGAATAGGTATTTCCATGCCAACTAGCGCACCAATAATAAAAATTAAGCCAAACATCACGGTATTGTATAAAGAGTGAACGTATGGAAATGCCATCAATAACAACAGACTTGAAATACCCCCAAAAAATGAAATAGCAATTTCAATATTTATGAAGTTCTGAATTAGATTTTCACTTAAGAGTTTAGAAAGGTAGGATCCGACACCCATCGAAAACATAAACAAGCCGATGGTGAGTGAAAAC
Organism: Cocleimonas sp.; assembly: GCA_036960615.1. GTDB lineage: Bacteria > Pseudomonadota > Gammaproteobacteria > Thiotrichales > Thiotrichaceae > Cocleimonas. The sequence goes on from JBALXO010000043.1 coordinate 24,466, forward strand.
TGATAAACACTATTACCCAATAGGTAACTCGAAACTGTGCTAATTATTAGTTGATAGGCGATACCACAAAGTGCAACGATTAAAATCGAAAACAGTAATATTGCTGCTTGTTGTTTGCTTAGTTTTGAATAAGTAGGGATAGAGTTAGACACGTTAATAGTTTATTTCATTTAGAGATGGAATGGATTTCAGATAAATAAAAAAATGCCCTCTATCACGGAGGGCATTTCAATAATCTTAAATATGTAATTATAAATGCTTGAAGCTATTATTTGCCTCGAGAATGGCTACCTGAACCAGAACGTTTTCTTGCACTTGGTGTTCCTTTGGCAGTTGTTCTTCGAGCAGCTGGATTAGCACCTGTAGCACGTTGACGACTCATCATATTACCGATCATCATTCCCATTAGTAAGCCAGAACCAGAGAAACCAGATTGGCGAGATTCTTCTTGGTTAGTTGCTATTAACTGCTTGTTCTCCCCATCAACTTCCATCATAAATAAGCTTTCTTCACCTTGGTCTTGAATGCCATTGGCATTTTTATCATCAAAGCTCAATAAAGAACCATTTTCACGAGCAGTTGTACCCAAAGTAGTTGGATGTAAAGGTGGAACTGCAGCATTTAAATCATCATTATATTTTGCTGCAAATTTTTCCATCGCATTTGATTCATCAACACCAGAGGTATCTTCAAAGGTACTAGCTGTAGCTGAGGCAATACCTAAAACGCGATCTAATTGTGCCGTTCCTTCTGAGTCACCGTTGTTGCCACCGGTAAGGAAAGATGCTGCTAGTGCAATTCCAACGATTGCTAAAAAGCCAAATTTTATTTTTTCTAACATGATTGTGTCCTTTAACGTATTTGCTTTCTTTAAAAAATAATTTTGAAAATAATTTAATGAAAATCTTAAAATATAAATTTATAAAACATAGGTGTAATGATCTTCATCTATACCGTCTTCAAAGTAATCTTTTAATTTACCTGAATACTTGAATCCTGATGCTAACAGAGTTTTATTAACCTTGCTGTAGTTTTGTGGGAAAGATAGGAATACCACTCGAGCTTTATCTTTTCTAGCTTGAGTAATACCAACTTCAACGTCTTCTTGAGTAAATAATGCATCACCCTCATCGTCCCAGCCGAAGCTATAAGCTCCATCTGTTTCAGCGATTTCAAACAAAGCCGTAAATTTAACAGGGCAATTTTCTTCTGTTGATGAACTGTTATCTGAAACTTCATCTTTTAAACGTAAAGCCAGAATAGTTTGTGATTCACCATCATCGTAATAATCTTTATGTACGATTTGTTCTACAAAACCCAGAGATTTATAGAGATGCAAAGCAGCGGCATAAATAGCGCCATCTTCTTCATCAATGTAATCACTAACTTTGACAAATAACATTCTCGCATCTTTATCTTTTAAATGCTGAATCAGTTCATTAAGCATAATCCGACCATTACCTTGATTAGCATAGTCATCATGTATGTAGGTCCAATTAAGCCAGTGAGTTTCATCACAGCCAGGTGGTGTTGCAAAGCCTGTAACACCAATGATTTTACCATTTGCTTCCATGACATAATTATCCATTATGCCACCAATTGCTTGGTATCCTGCCGCAGCTTCTTCAGCATCATCTTCATCTTGTGATTCGATTACCGCAAAGACCTTAGCAATATCTTCTGGCTGCATTTCTCTTAAATTATTCATTTTTAAATCTCATGCTGTTGTTCAATAGTTACTTTGCCGCGTAAATGTTCGGTAATTTCGATATTAGTTGTGTTGAAGGCTTTTTTAAAAACTTGAATTGCGTTTTGGGGTTGAGTATCACCACACATGAAAATATCTAAAGCGGCATAGTCACGTTCTGGCCAAGTATGGATACTGATGTGTGACTCAGCTAAAACCGCGACTCCCGACACCCCCCCATTAGGCGTAAAATGATGCAGATGAATATGCAATAAAGTCGCACCACATACATCAACAGCTGTGCGTAAAGTCTCTTCAATATGCTGTAAATCGTCTAAATTTTTAGCATCCCAGCAATCTAGCAAGATATGCGTTCCTGCAAAATCATAGCCGTCGCGTTGCATAAATAAATCTTCTGATTTCTCAGAATCAACATGCCTAGGCCATTCGGGAGTTGCTGAAGTATTTGGGTCTTTAATCATTAATAATACTAGGTCTGTTGAATTGAGATATGTTGATTAAATAAAGACAGCCCCCACCTTTTTGGCTTTTTCAGAATTAAACTAAAAACAGGCAAAGAGGTGAAGGATGTCATTTTAATTAACTATAAATAGGAATCAGTATTTAGCATTTTGAAGTGCAGCTATACGCTCTTCTAGAGGCGGATGCGTCATAAACAACTTCTTCATACCATCACCTAAGCCACCTGCGATACCAAAAGCTGCCATTTCGCCAGGTAGATCATGTGGTTGATTCACTTGCTGTAGTTTTTGCAATGCCGCAATCATTTTTTCACGACCAGCTAAATCTGCACCACCTTTATCCGCATGGAATTCACGATAACGAGAAAACCACATCACTACCATATTCGCCAAGAATCCAAGTAATACTTGTGCAACCATTGAAACGATAAAATAAGTCGCACCGAAACTACTACCACCACCTTGACGATTACCTGACAAAACCGAATTAACTAGATGGGCGATCATGCGTGAGCCGAATATTACAAAAGTATTCAACACGCCTTGTAACAAGGTTTGTGTAACCATATCACCATTCGCCACATGGGCCATTTCATGCCCCAAAACCGCCTCTACTTCGTCTGCAGTCATGTGTTGTAACAAACCCGTACTAACTGCAACTAAAGCATTATTTTTTCGTGCACCAGTAGCAAAAGCATTGGGTTCGTTAGCGTGGAAGATGCCAACATCAGGCATATCAATTCCTACTTGTTCGGCTTGGCGTTGTACCACATTAAATAACCAACGCTCTTGTTTCGAGGTGGGATTTTCAATGACTTGCACACCCATACTTTTAATTGCAGAGCCTTTAGACATCAGCAAACTGATAAACGAACCACCAAAACCTAATGCAAGCGAAAATACTGCGATAAAACCAAAACCAGCAGGTAGTCCTTGGGCCATAAAGTATTCGGTTAAACCGAAGGTCGCATCTAGAATATTCCAGACCAACCCTAGCACTGCTACCACGGCAAAATTAGTAATTAATAATAGACCAATTCTTTTCACTTTTTGTTCCTTGGGATTGAGATGTTATAGGTCAAATATGAGGCTAATTATGCCTAATTTCAAGATAACATTTAATATTGTAAGTTATTAAGTTTGTTTGATAGTTTATTAAAAAAAAAGTTCTACTGAGGCAACACTAAATCTGTTCAAATACTCTATTTTTGATAACATCAAAACCTAAAGCTAATAGTTAATAACCCAACATCATAAAGAGCTTATTGTGAGACAAAACCTACAACGTGCAGACAGCAGTTTACTTAGTTACCCAATCCGTGAGGTTGTCACTATTGGAAAACAGTTAGAAATACTCGGTGATTTCTCAATGATTTGGGAGAACATTGGTGACCCTGTTTCAGCAGGAGAACCCGTACCTAAATGGATGCATGATGTGGTGCAAGAACAAGTCGCCTCAGATAAAAGTTTTGCTTACACCGAAACCCAAGGAGCAATTGCTGCTCGTGAGTATGTGTTAGAGAACTTCTCAGATAAAAAGAAGTGTACCGTAGATGATATTTTGTTCTTTAACGGTTTGGGTGAAGCCATTAATAAAGTGATGAATAACTTACCCAAAGAGACACGTGTATTAGTGCCTTCACCTACTTATCCATCACATGCCACTGCAGAATCAATGCATGCAGGCTGTTCTTTTATCAGTTATAACTTAGACCCTCAAAATGATTGGGAGCCTGATGTTGAGGAAATAGAAAACAAAGTTAAATATAACGATCAAATAGTAGCTATTTTAATCATTAATCCCAATAACCCAACGGGTAGTGTTTACAAAAAAGAAACCTTAGAGAAGATTGTTGCGATTGCTAAAAAGTACGACTGCTTTGTTATTTTTGACGAGATTTATCATCGTGTGGTATTTGATGGAGTAAAGACTACCTTATTGCATGAGATAATCGGTGATGTACCTGGCATAAGCATGAAGGGAATCAGTAAAGATATTCCTTGGCCTGGTTCGCGTTGTGGTTGGATTGAAGTTTACAATGCCGAACGAGATGATAATTTCAAAGCGTTTATAGAAATTATTCTATTAAATAAAATGCTTGAAGTGTGTTCCACCACCTTGCCTCAAATTGTATTGCCACATTTGTATGAGCACCCTGAATATCCTGCTTACTTACAATCACGGATAGATAAATATCAAGGCCGAGCAGAACAAGCTTGTGAATTCTTCAGTCATATCCCCCAAGTAAGAGTAAACAAACCCAAAGGTGTATTCTATCTAGTCGCTGAATTATTAGATTGTCCGCGCAATAAACTTGAATCGACAAATAAAAAAGTACGGTTGTATCTCGATAAGCTAGAAAGTACTCCAGAAACTTTGGCTAATAATACTGACTTCCAATTCTCATATGAACTGATGGGAAGCGAAGGTGTTTGTGTGGTCCCTTTGAGTGGCTTTGGCTCGACTGTGAATGGTTTTCGTATGACATTATTGCAAGAGGATGATGC
>JBALXO010000044.1:0-12305 GCA_036960615.1 Cocleimonas sp.
GCCTTTACCTGTGAATAGCTTAAAGCCACGTTTGGCTCTTTCACTTAGTGCTTTTTCTTGGTTATCATTTTTTTTCTTAGAAAAATACCATCGATCAAATGGCGAGTCGGCTGATACTAGCGCTCGTTGATAGTCTGCAAAGGCTTTACTCAGCGTATTCATATTTACGCCTTCGCCATTGAATGCTTTTTCGAACATGCCTTTGTATTCTGGAATCGCGCGAACCTTATTAACCACATAACCCACTGATGGATTCGCCATTTCATTATTCGCTAATAATGGCCCCCAAATTTGTTGTTCTAATGAGTCTTCTCTACCATCGTGAAATAAACGCGTTGCATAAGCGACATTGTAAATTGTCGGGGTATTGCGCCTGACGCTCCTGCCTTCAATTCCTACTGCCATGGATAGCTCATTATTGGCAAAACCCTGCTCGGGTACATGGCACATCGCGCAAGAAAAAGTATCGTTTAACGATAAGCGCCGATCAAAAAAAAGCTTGCGGCCTAATGCTATTTTTTCTTTTGTAATTGGATTATCAGCAGGTTCGACGACCTTAGGTAATCCTAAAGGTGGATTTTTTACAATGGCCAGCAAATCTGCTTCAACACCATTGCGATTTGTTAGAGACTTACTTTGTGTTGTATAAGATGCGCCTTCATAACCATATTTTGAATCCCCTGGCACGGATAGTATCGGAGCCTTTGGCTCATAGTCATCTGCAACTTGTAGAATAGGATTTACAGCGGTATCGTCTTCCAGAAGTAACGTTTTCAAATCATTAATTAGTAGATCAGAGTGTAAAAAACCAACGCTATAAATATTTCTAATTTTTAGATTAGGATCGATCAAAAATACGCGAAGAATGTGTGAGATATCTTCTGTTTGATCGCCATTCACACTCATCTGGCGTTGAATGTCTTGATTGTAATCTTGAAGAATTGGATTAAGAGCTTCTACCGAAGGTGTTGTTAAAAAACGCCATTCACCTTCATTTCCTGCAAATTTAAAATTATTACCATAGAGCTTCATGACTTCAGGTGAGTCATTTTCAGGATCAAAACTTAAACTAGCTAAACGGAGGTTGGCGGCTAACTGCGGATCTTTATTCATTGCCGCTTTTATTTTATAAAAAACATAAGACGAAAGTGGACAGCCGTTTACATCTTTACAATTGCTGTACATAAAATTGAGTAAGGTATATTTGCCTTTATACAAATCATGAAGCTGTATGACATTGCCTTTGTCATCGAGTACTTTGCCATTAGCGGCATCGCTTAACGCGGGTAATTTGTAGCTACCTACTTTAGCAAGTTTGTAGCCTAGTTTTCCGTAGCCGGGAGCTAGGGGAATAGCAGGTGGAGGAGTTTCAGTAGTGTTTGTATTAGTAGTCGCATGACTAAAAAATAAGACTAAAGAGCATATAAAAAAAATAAACCCCTTAATCAATAATTTCATTTTTCATTACCATTAAATCTAAATATGTAAACACTAATCAAAACCAGAAAAAGGTAGGGGGTGTCATTTAAATCAATATTTAATTGAATCAAATGACACTCCCCTACTTTTACCTGTTTCTAATCTAGTTCTAGCTTAATCAAATTTGCTAATTTAGTATTCTTTACAGGGCTCGCATTGGCATATAAAGAATATGCACCAAAACGCATTTGATGTGCGCGACCTAATTTTAGCGCATTAAAATCAATGCTGAATTTCTCTTCGAGTTCTTTACCATTCCAATGATAGCTTTTGAAATACTGGCTATTATCAGCGCCTTTTTTATCCCAGTTAGCGAGTAGAGAAGAGGTGTAATAAACACGTTTACCATCCCAGCTTGAAGACGCCATATTGACCTGAGTATCAATCACTTTCTCATAGGTTTGTGTTACGTTTTCAAGATCAGTAAGATCAAAATAACGAGTCTTGCCATCCATAAAGGTATTCACCCAAACGCCTTTATCATCTGACGTTAATGAAATATCAACCGGTAAAGGAATTTTAGAAGCATCACCGATATCAGCGATAGGCTTTGCTTGCCACTCGTTGTCAGCATCTTCATAAATTAACCAAATCTTAGATGTCAGTGCTGTAGTGGTAATACACCAGTTGTGATCTGGCTGCCATGCACAACGAACTTCTAGTGGAGCGCCAGGTACATCTAAGACTTTCTTAGGTTTTTTGGTATGCAGATCCCATATCACTACGGTATTGCCGAAACGCTTCATAGCTTCTGGATCTTTTACCATTTTACCCAAATCCATCATGTAATTAGACCAGCCAGTAAACGACGAAGTCACCATGACATTGCGGCGTGGTAAGGCACGTAAATCGTAACCATAGCCATCAGCGAATTTGCCAGACTTCTCAGCACCTTGTAGATTCTCATCAGTTGGCATCCAATGCGTCGCAATGTATTTGCCCGCATTTGAATACTCAACCATAGCGGTTCTGCCACCGTTGTCTTTATTGTTTGATAAACCAGTTACCATCATACGACCAGGTAAAGCGTATGTAGTATGTGGGCCAACAACACCGCCACTAGCAGATACAAAATCAGTAATGACACTGCTCAATGATGGTTTAGCCGGATCCGTGTGAACATCAAAGATAAAAATCTTATTCGTATCTAAACCTCCAGCCCAAAGATATTTACGATCATCTGTAAAGCCCGAATGATGTGCTTCATTTCGTCCGCCAACAGATAAAGTCTCGATGACCGTTCCATACTTGGCTGATTTTGGATTTACATCAACTGTAACCAATTTGTCTTGTCCGTCACCAAGGCCTTCTTCGCCCAGAGTCCAAACATAAACAAAGTCTTCTTGACCAACTATCTTAGCCATATAAGGCGACATACAAGTTTCATCGGCTTGGACTGTCGAAACGACTGCAGTAACACCGAATAAGAGTGTTGAGACGGCCAAAGTGGTTGTTATTTTTTGCTTCAATGGCACGAATACAGAGCTTAAAAAATTTCTATTCATAATTACTACTCCTTTAAGGAATTTATAAAATTACCTATATGGCTTTTATTATTATTTGGTAACGTATTGTTTAGCTTTTACGACAAATGAAAAAAAAATAATATTTCGACTATTACTTTGGATTTGTAATATTGCTGATCATAAAATAGAATGAATGTTCATTATTGTCAATATCAAATAAGTATTAGTTATGTACTGTTAATATTGGTTTATGGTTGTAAATCACCGAATTTGCTAAAGCACACTGTTTTATATAGGATCAAACCAACGATCAGTCAAATAAATCTTACGAAATGTTGTTTAATTAATGCCATACCTAAAACGCGAAGCTGAAAATCCGGAACCTATTGACTGCAGAATTCTAACTGCAGCTTTAAACCTGTTTGTCGCGAATGGGTATCATAATGTTTCTGTGCATGAAATTCAAAAACTAGGCAATGTGAGTATTGGTTCTATCTACAATCACTTCGGTGGTAAAGACGGCATTGCTAAAGCGCTTTACGATCATATAATTAACGAAATTGATGAACTGGTTGATGATGTAGTTAGTAATTTCAACTCACCGTTAAAACAAGTTGAAGAAATTATTCGACAGCTTTTTGAACACACCGAAAGCCACAGCAATATCATCGCGTTTGCGTTTCATGCCAAGCATCCTGAGTTTCTACATGAAGATGCTTTAATTTGTAAAACGGCTCCTTTTATTAAAATTAGAGATATTGTCGAAGCTGCAATGGAGCAAGACGAACTTCGAAGAACAAATACATGGGTTGCAACATCAACGATTTTTGGTGGCATGATCAGAATGATTCAATTACGTTTGGATGGAGTGATTGAAGAGCCATTACCTGAGTATTATTCAATGCTGATTGATACAATTTTAGGCGGATTGAAGAAGCAAGAAACTAACGCTGAATCGCTTGTAATCGCAGCGGTTAGCTAAAAGACACCCTCCATCTTTTTGCTTGTTCTCCAATAAACTCTAATACGTAAATCTTAGGCAAAAAAAAGCGGATGAAAATCATCCGCTTTTTATCATCTAGCTAAGCAACTATTAAGACTGCTGATGCTTTTTATGATGTCTCATATGCTTTCTTTTGTGAAACCTCGCTTTACGATTCATTCGCATTTCTTTTTTCTTTGCTAGTTGCTCTGGCGTTAAGATTGATGCCATCTGCTGGCGCTTATTACCTTTAGCTATAATCATCTGACGTGTTAGCTCTGCCTGACGATTTGCTGCATCTGCAAGATTTGCTGCATAACCACCTGCATTAGGATCTAACTGGCGTATCTCTTTACGTAGCGCTCGTTGCTCATTGCGAAGTGGTTTAATCTCATTTCGACTATTTTGCTTGAGTGCTTGTAGTTGTGTTTTTTGCGTATCAGTTAAGCCCAATTTAGTCGCCATGCGATTTAAACGCTTTTCCATACGCTCTGTTCTATCAGCATCTGACATTTGGCTGTATTTTTGACCGTGTTTACCGTGGTCGCCTTTACCGCCGCAATTTGGGCCTGCATTTGCAATGTTTGTAAATGTTAATAAACCAACGATTGCTGTTGTCGCAAATGTGGTTGTTAATAATGTTTGTGTTTTCATTTTGTGTAACTCCAATTAATAATAAGCAACTCTGTGTAAATTTCTCCAAGTACATGTGACGTTTGGTTTTTACCAGACTGTCTTGAGTTGATGAAAGTATTATTAAGAATTTTCCTGTAAATGTGGGTTTAGAATATGTAATTAATTGTAAACTCTTGTGCAAATAATAAGAAAGCCAGATTTTGGTTTGTTGCTTAACTATCAGCTAACGGTAGAATTACTTCTATGAGTAAGCCTCCATTTTCTTTATTGCTTGCAGATATCTGACCTTGATGAAATTCTATGGCACGTTTAGCAATCGCTAAACCTAAGCCATAACCACCGCTATCTCTATCACGTGCTGCTGAAAGTCTAACGAAAGGCTCAAATAGGCTATTGATTTTATCTTCAGGAACGCCAGGGCCTTGGTCTCCAATAGTAATTTTGAGCTGTGTTTTTTCGTGCTGTGTTAGGTCAACATTAACCGAAGTATTAACATCGGTATACCGAATAGCATTACGGATAATGTTTTCTAAAGCTCTATGCAACAGTTCACCATTTGCTTCAATCGTCCACGATTGTTCAACTGATAAAGTTACTTTTTTGTTATTTTCGGTGGCTTCAAAGTCACAATTGCTGATAATGCTTTCTAACAACTCACCAATATCTATAAAATCATCTTTAGCATAAACTGCACCAGCATCTAAGCGGGATAGTGTTAGTGATTGACCTACTAATTCATCAAGACGTTCAGTTTCCTGTTCTATACGCTCCATTTCGGTAGATACGCCAGAGCCAAGTTTCTTGCGCGCTAAACCAACTGCCAACTGCATTCGCGCCAATGGCGAACGTAACTCGTGTGAAATATCGCTGAGTAATTGCTTCTGATTATTAACTAAACTTTGTAAACGCGCCGCCATTTGATCGAAATCTTGTCCAAGATCTGCAATCTCATCGCGACGATTACCAATCGCATCAGATACGCGTGTATCTAAATTACCTTGCGATAATTGCTTCGCCGCCTTTTGCAATTTACGAATGGGACGACTTAAGTACTGCGCTAAACCAAAACAGACCAGGCCACTAAGTAATATAGCGATCCCAAGCCATACAAGATAAACACCTGGACTGCGTTGAAATGGTCTCAACATACGTTGCAAAGTATTTCGGGTTCTTGGGAGTTGTTCTGAAAAAACTAAATAGGTTTCGCCATCAACAGATTCCACAGGCTCATGTTTCCTTACTAAGGGATTATGAACGTCAAAGCTTCTACCCAGAATGTCTTTATAATCTTCATCCAACACATAAACAGTAAGGCGACGAGACTTTAAATTTTTGTTTTCAAAAACTTCTGTGGCCGCTTCTTCTCCACCATAATAAATCACTTGTCTAATTAATTCGACGCGACTATTTAAGTACCTTGATTGTAAATTACGTTGCTGGTAAGCATCAGAATTCTGGATATAAATAGTAGTGGCCCATGCAACAGCTCCCGCAATAAGAATTAGTGTTAGCCAAAACCACAAAAATATTTTCCAGAATAAATTGCCCATGATGAAGCTGCTATTGACTCGTCAACTGGTAACCCATACCGCGTACGGTTTGAATCAGTTGTTGGTCATCATCGCCGAGCTTTTGACGTAGTTTGCTCATGTGCATGTCTATGCTGCGGTCGTAAGCGGTAAGTTTTTTACCTAGTGCTTGTTCAGATAACGTTTCTTTGTCGACCACTTGGCCGACTTGGCGCGCCAATACTTCCAGTAAATTATATTCACTGCTGGTAAGTGGTAATTCAGTGCCAGCATTAAAAGCTTTTCGTGATTTAGGCATGATGACTAAATCACCTGTTTTTATTTCATCTTGAATTGCTGGTGCTAATTGCGTGCGACGTAATACCGCTTTAATTCGCGCAACGAGTTCACGTGGATTACAGGGTTTTGGCAAATAATCATCAGCACCCATTTCCAAACCGACAATACGATCAATGTCTTCGCCTTTGGCGGTAAGCATAATCACTGGCGTGGCATTGGTAGGTCGCAATTCACGTAAAACGCTAAAACCATCCATTTTCGGCATCATTACATCCAGCACAATCGCATCATAACTTTTTGCATTTGCTTGGGAAACACCTGCAACGCCGTCGTGGACTTTGTCTACTATAAAGTTTTCAGATTCGAGATATTCTGCGAGCATCTCACATAATTCAAAATCATCATCAATGATGAGAATATTGGACTTATTGTCACTAGTATTATTTTCAGACATAAGCCTATTTTGCCATAGTTTCTTAAGAAACAGGTCTATCGGAGGGTTTTTTACAAAATATTACATCAAGGCGTAAAAACTAAGTCACATTTTTAATGTGATAAATACATGGAGTAAGCCATGGCTGATACACTCAAAATTTATTAATAATCTCAAGTAAATAACGGAACTACTTATATGAATCGTGCCATCGTTTGGTTAAGGCAAGACTTACGTTTATCTGATAACACCGCGCTCCATAATGCATGCATCGAATGTGATGAAGTTATCCCTGTGTTTATAGATGACAGCGTGGATGACGCAATTAGTCAATCAGCGAGTGCTTTGGGTAGCGCCAGTAGGGTTTGGTTGCATCATAGTTTGACTAGTTTAAGCGTTGATCTTAAAACACAAAAATCAGCTTTAATTTTACGCCAAGGTATAGCACTTGATGAGTTACAAAAACTAATCGAAGAAACCAAAGCAACACATGTGTATTGGAACCGATGCTATGAACCTGAAATTCGTAAACGCGATGAGACTATTAAATCGGCCTTAAAAATGTCTGTTACTGTTCAAAGTTTTAAAGGTAATTTGTTGCGAGAACCTTGGGAAGGTTTAAAGGGAGATGGAACACCTTATCGAGTATTCACGCCGTATTGGAAAGCATTAACAAGAGACTTTTTTGTTACAAAACCGCTACCTATTCCTACTGAATTAAGAACACCAGATACCTGGCCTTCCTCACTTGAATTAGATGAAATCGGATTATTACCAGCAAAGCCAATTCCTAATTGGGACAAGGACATGATTAATCATTGGCGAGTGGGGGAAACTGCAGCGCATGATAACTTTCAAGCATTTTTAGAAGATGGGGTTGCTAACTACAAAGAGCGTCGCGATTTTCCTGCAATTGGTGGTACTTCTTTACTATCACCGCAGTTACATTTTGGTGAAATTACCCCGTTACAGATGTTTTATATAGCTAGAGATTTTGAAACACAAAATGCACAACCTAGTGGTTATGAGCATTCAAGTCCTTTAGTAGCAAATGGTATTGGCCACATATTACGTCAAACAGTTTGGCGTGAATTTTCACATAGCTTGTTGTTCCATTTCCCACAGACAGTAACTAAGCCTTTATATGAAAAGTATGCCGCATTTGAATGGCGAAATAGCCCAGAAGACTTGAAACGTTGGCAGCAGGGTATGACTGGATTTCCAATCATCGATGCTGGAATGCGACAGTTATATGCGACAGGTTATATGCATAATCGCGTGCGCATGATTACTTCATCATTTTTGTGTAAGAACTTATTAATCCATTGGCATGAAGGTGAGGCGTGGTTTAGAGATACCCTAGTAGATGCGGATCTCGCCAATAACACAATGGGTTGGCAGTGGGTGGCGGGTTGTGGTGCAGATGCAGCGCCGTATTATCGAATTTTTAATCCGTTATTACAAAGTGAAAAATTCGATAAAAAAGGTGAATACATTCGCCGTTGGATTCCAGAATTATCTAGTTTAACAAATAAAGAAATACATCAGCCAACAGTCGAATTGGCTGAGCAATGTGGCTACCCAGTGGCAATGGTTGATTTAAAGGCAACACGACTTCGTGCTTTAGATAGATTTGCTGAACTTAAAAAGACATTTTAAGTTTGTAATCATATTCCTTTAAAGGCAAAACGGCTAAGCCGAACGATAGTGAGACAATGTGGAACCCAGTGACTACAACTTGAAGAGCGTGGTTTTCGTTTAATAGAATTAGAAACAACGTAAAAGGTGGGGGGTGTCTTATAAATAATTTATAGAGATTTTTGTTTACTGACTAGTAGCAGCTTGATTAGAGTCACTCACTAATATTTTTTCTACTTTAAAAACTTCTGGCAAGTCTTCAAACGTTTTGATTGATTGTTGTTTGTTGCAGTTAAGTTCACCAATAAATGAAATTACGACGCGAGAGTTCTCAGAATTTAGCTTCTCCGCATGCTGTCTTCTATAAATTAGACCTAATGATCCACCTTTAACCATTAAAGCAGAAAGTACGCCAGATTTATTACTCACCAATAAAGTTATTTCAACTGTATTTTTTTGATTCATTATCAGGTATCACTACTAGCATTATGAAAAAAATAGTAAATTAAGGTTTAGTTTGATTTCTCTACCTATATTAATACTGCTTTTAATTTGCTTATTTTAGGATTGAACAAAAGTATTTTCTCAATTAGAGAATAATAAGGTTCTTTAGTAACTATATCAATAGTGTTAATGATGTTCGGTATGTAATTTATGACCTCAGCAGTTATTAACTATCTAACAGTACCCCATACAGCATAGACTGGTTCTGATATGTGTTTTTTATTATGGTTTTTAGAATCAATTAGTTTTAAAACGCCACGTTTAGAAAAGGTGTTTATTTCTTTAAACAGCCCTGTTTGTCGAAAATATTCGAGTACTAATTGAGTTCTCTCAAAGGGGTGTAACTGGCTCCATAAACTAATCGCTTGATCTGGAAAGTTATTATTTGAAAAAGTGATGATGAATTTACCTTCAGGATTTATCACTCTGGCTATTTCCTTCATTACTTCTAATGGATCCGTGAGGGTCTCAATAGCAAGCGTACAGATAGCATCATCAAAACTATTATCTTCAAATGGCAATACGACATTGGTGTTTAAATCTTGCAGTTGATAAGTATCTAAGCGTTGATTAGCATTTAGCGCTTCTTCGTTTGTACCAATACCAGATAAGAGCCCTGCTTCATAATCATCGTTGAGGAAAGAGGATTCGCCACTCATTAAATCTAATACTTTGCTGTATTTAGGTAAAAGCTCCGAATGTAGTTTTGTTATTTCTTCGATAGCTATTGAATCAAGCTGAGGTTTTGATACTTGTTGATCATCCTTTAGTTCAGAAGCGTACTGTAAAGAACGCTGAAACGGATATTGAGCAAAAAATACCGGATCACCGTATTCAAAAGGCGCCTGCATTCCTGGACCTCTAAAGGTTATTAACTTTCCGATGTGTCTTCTGCGTCTTTCGTTATCGTCAGGAGCTTTTACCTCTTTTATTTTACTAGCGGTTAATGTCAGATAATACTTACTCAGAGGATGATTTCGATCGCCAACTAGAGTGTCGTCACTCATAGATATTAAACGAAATGGCGCATAATCGGATACATCAGTATCTAAACCTTGCCATGCAATTGCGCTAGGATAAAAGCGGTACAGTATTGCTGGACTGTTTTGCCCCTTAAAATTGCTATCGAATAAAGCTGGTTTAAAGCGAATCATTTTATGACTTGAATGAGGTTCATCAAGAAGATCTTTTGCTGGAAATGTCTGACTACAACTTTTGCCGACTTTTAAGGCAGCAACCTTCTTTGCAAAATCGGCAGGCAGTTTGTCGTTATCTATATCAACTTTATGAACACGAAAAATATCGGTATGTTCTGCAAAAGGACTTTTCCATTCGAGTTTAAAGTCGATGTCTGCAAGTTTTTTATTTTTCATAAAGTGTTAACGCGTTATTGATGAATTATGGACAGGGAAGTTTGCCATTTCGGCCTCGGTGAGTTTTCCTAGAGATTCATTACTTTGGGTTTTCTGAGAAAAAAGCTCAGCACGATCAGAAAAATAATTTTTAAGCGTATCTCTAACCACAGGAAATGCAAGCTCATCCCAAGGTATATCTGCTTCAGTAAAAAGCTGAGTTTCTAAAGTCTCAATGCCCGGTGAAAAGGTATTTTCAGCTTGTCCGATATACATCATGTAGACTTGGCTGATGTATGGCAAGCTGGTAACCATATAGAGTCTGAGTTGACCTAATTTTAAATTCGCTTCTTCAATTGATTCACGCTCGGCAGCTTCCTCGAGTGATTCTTCGTTCTCCATAAATCCTGCTGGCAGGGTCCAAAAACCATGTCTTGGTTCAATTGCTCGACGACATAGTAATACCTTTTCAACACCATCAGTATCAATAATTAAGGGTAATACTCCAGCAACGATATTAGGGTTTTGATAGTGTATGAAGTCACAAGAAATACAAATAAAGCGGAGTCTATTATCGTTTTCGGGGATAGTATGAGTTACTTTTTCACCGCATTGATTACAAAAATTCATACACGGTAGCCTACAATAAACTGAAAATTATTTTGTAACTTTATTGAGATTTTTATCAATCATTGCAATCTGTTTCTTGCAAGCTGTAGGCAAAATAAGCAAGCCTGATTCTTGTAACCCTTTTTCTTGATGTTCAGAAAATTGGCCTTTAATAAAAACTGGAATTTTAAGGCTGCTAACAAGAGTGTGGAACGAGTTTGTAGTCACTTGATTTGATGTATTAGCCTCTGAATACAACATTAAGCCTTCAGCACTTGAAGCACTTAAAGCCATAGGTATTGCATCGAAAGATACTCCACAACCTAAAATAACAACTTGATAACCTTGCTTAAGTAAAAACATGGAATAGAGTAATAATTCGACATCATCTTGCTCACTATCAACAGGTATTAGTAATATTTTTTCGCCTATATTTTGAATTGTCAAATTTAGAAATAGCCCGCCGATTCTATGTAGAAGAAATGTTCTATAAAAATGGTAGTCACCTGATAATGATTGTAATTGTCTAGCACGATTGCTTAAAGTTTCAAGTGTCGGACGAATCAGGTTTTCACTTATAGTTTCAGTGCCATAATGTGATAACAATTCGTGATGAAAAATTTCTAATTGCAGAATATCGTAAGTATTTATTCTATTTAATAGAGTCTCTTGGTGTTCACCCCATTGATTACTGGTCAATTCTTTTGAACTAACTGATTCTGACCCAGTTGGAAGTAAATTGGTAACCGTATGCTCTTCTTTCAAGGCTTTTGCGACACGCCCAATAGAAACGCCCTTAGCTAATAGTTCCAGCACTTGGTGGATTAGTTTAATGTCCTTTTCACTATAAAGGCGGTGTCCTTTTGGTGTTCGCTTTGGTTTGAATAAACCATAACGCCTTTCCCAGGCTCTTAAGGTAATCGAATTGACTCCAGATACCTCTGAGACTGTCCTAATTGGATAAAGACCTTCATCGGAAACAGGTATAATTGAGTCGAAGTTTTTCATAGTCACTAGAGAACCATTGTGCGCAATCATTTAAGTATAGCATTAAGTGCTATTCCTTCATAATATGCCTTACGACATACAGTGTTACTTAATGAGTGTTATTTGTGTATTTAATACTATTAATACTTAAAAAAGACACCTCCCATCTTTTTACATGTTTTCAATTAGCTTAATGAAAAAAGGCATTAAGGGTAGTTGTCGTTTACTCCAACATTATTTTGCTGAAAGCTAGGCCGCCACTTTTAGTTAACTTAACCGTTGTTGCTTGTTTTTCTATTATTAATTATCTATAAAGGCACCGTTAAAGTAGGGCTTTGATAAAACTTAAAATTTTATTCCTATAATCAATTTGATTTTTTTGGAGAAACGGATGCCAATAATTACTGATAT
>JBALXO010000044.1:12405-16288 GCA_036960615.1 Cocleimonas sp.
TTCCTATAATCAATTTGATTTTTTTGGAGAAACGGATGCCAATAATTACTGATATTGAAGATATGAAACGTTTGTTTAAAAGGCGTGTGCCAAAAATGTTTCATGATTATGCAAATTCTGGTTCATGGACTGAAAGCACCTATCGTGCAAATGAAACAGATTTTCAGAAGATAAAACTTAGACAACGAATTGCGGTTGATATGACTAACCGTTCGCTAGCATCCACAATGGTTGGGCAAGATGTAAGCATGCCTGTGGCGATTGCGCCAACGGGACTTACTGGAATGATGCATGCTGATGGTGAAATGTTGGGTGCACAAGCAGCAGAAGAAATGGGTGTGCCATTTACTTTGTCCACTATGAGTATCTGTTCAATCGAAGATGTAGCAAGTGTTACTACTAAACCTTTTTGGTTTCAACTCTATGTAATGAAAGACCGTGATTATATTGAAAGGTTAATTGAGCGTGCGAAAGCTGCTAATTGTTCTGCTTTGGTATTAACTTTCGACTTGCAAATTTTGGGACAACGCCATAAGGATATAAAAAATGGACTGTCCGTGCCGCCTAAGATCACTCCTAAGCAAATTTTTGAAATGGCGATCAAGCCACGTTGGTGCGCACAAATGTTAGGAACTAAACGCAGAAGCTTTCGAAATATTGAAGGCCATGTCGATTCAGCCACTGATATGACCTCGCTCAGTACATGGATACAAGATCAATTTGACCCTAAATTATCTTGGGACGATGTTGAATGGGTCAAAAAGAAATGGGGTGGGCCATTAATACTAAAAGGAATATTGGATGTAGAGGATGCAAAAATAGCAGCGAATAGTGGCGCGGATGCAATTATTGTTTCTAATCATGGAGGGCGTCAGTTAGATGGAGCAAGGTCCTCTATTTCGGTTTTGCCAGAAATTGTTGATGCCGTTGGTGATCAGATTGAAATACATATGGATGGTGGTATTCGCTCAGGGCAAGACGTATTAAAAGCACTAGCGTTCGGCGCTAAGGGCGTATATATAGGCAGGCCATTTTTATATGGATTGGGTGCAATGGGTAAAGAAGGTGTTGCTTTATCTCTTGAAATCATAAGAAAAGAGCTGGACACAACAATGGCACTGTGCGGGGAAAGAGACCTGAAAAATATCAATAGAAGTCATCTATATTTTGAGAATCCTTTATATTGATTTTTTGTTTTGGGGCTTAATCACTACGTTGATTTAAGAAATTATCCCGCGTTTCAAATTCGTGCAAAAGAGATAATGTTTTGATATAAGTATCCAGTAGGTTACTTATATTATTACATTTTTTGGTGAAATAAAATAATATGCTTGGCGTGGATATGAGCAACCTACTTTTAGTTTAATATGCACCATAGGTAAGTATTAAAAATATAACGGAAGGCACTTAATGATAAGTACCAATTTTGTTGCTCTAATTGGTTTCACCTATATTTGTTTATTGTTCTTGATCGCGTATTTTGGTGATAGTGATTCGCTAAAAGCGGGAAAACTGTATAAAGGCAACTATGTGTACGCACTCTCGCTTGCAGTTTACTGTTCATCATGGACATTTTATGGTGCAGTGGGCACAGCGGCAGTTGATGGTTTAGATTATCTAGCAATCTATCTAGGGCCTTGTTTAGTATTTTTATTTGGTTATCCTGTCGTTCGCCGTATCATTCTGATATGCAAGCAAAATAATATTACATCTATTTCAGATTTTTTATCGAGTCGGTATGGAAAAAGCCGACGCATTGCTACATTGGTTACATTAATAGCAGTAGCTGGGTCTCTTCCTTATATAGCACTACAGCTCAAAGCAGTTTCTAGTTCGTATTTTATAATGAGCGGTTCCTCCAATGATCTACCTAGTGATAGTTTTTTTGCCGATAATATAGCCCTGATTGTTGCTGCGGGCCTAGTTGTTTTCACTATACTGTTTGGCACTCGACACTTAGATACTACAGAACATCACAAAGGAATTACGCTAGCTATCGCATTTGAAGCCATCGTTAAGTTGGTAGCAATTCTAGCAGTTGGTTACTATGCGGTTTATTTATTGTTTGATGCAGGTATCTACACGGTATTTGGTGACTACTTTGATAGCCAACAATCTCGAACCGAACTTGATCAAGGTGGTTCAACACTAGCTAGTTTTACTACAAAGCTATTACTTAGTATGGCTGCTATTATTTTATTGCCTCGTCAATTTCAGGTGACTGTTGTCGAAGCGAGAGATCATACTCAGTTCAAGACTGCGATGTGGGTAATGCCAATCTATCTTGTATTAACTAGTATTATAGTTATACCAATAGCATTGTCGGGCATGGTGTTATTACCAAATTTGCAGGAGGATTTTTACGTCCTATCTCTACCCATTACTACTGGCAATACCACACTTGGGCTTCTAGCTTTTCTTGGCGGCTTATCTGCAGCAACTGGAATGGTAATCGTTGCAGCTATTAGTTTGAGTACGATGATTTGTAACGACTTAATCATGCCATTTTTGATAAAACGTAAAGGAATAGAGTTTTTAAAGAGTGAAGGGTTGGATAACTTAATTTTGTTGATCCGAAGAGCTGCTATCTTTTTATTAATACTTGGCGGATATGGATACTACAGGTTAATTGACAGTAATCAGCAATTGGCAAATATTGGGTTAGTCTCATTTGCAGCTATCGCACAATTATTACCAGCAACTATGTTTGCACTATTTTGGCGAAGAGCCCATAGCAAAGGAGTTTTTTGGGGATTAATAGGAGGTTCTCTTGTATGGGCATACACGCTTTTAATGCCAACTATTTTACCAAATGGGGCCACTGATACTTTTTTTGGTGACTTCATATTTCATCCTCAAAAACTCTTCGGCTTTAATCTCGAAAACTCTTTAACACATGGGGTGATCTGGAGCTTGGGTGTGAATATTATACTTTTACTATTTTTTAGTTTCCGAGAGTCACAACCAGTAATTGAAAAACTGCAAGCGAGTCGTTTTTTCTTTGTAAGTGATCAAGAAGAAGGATCTAAAACTTCAAAAGCCTTGGATAAAAATTATGAAGTTAGTCCAGATGAGTTAGCTATCGTTGCTGAACGAATTATTGGCGTGAGAAGTTGTCGAGCTTTATTCTTACAATATGAGCAGCGAAGTGGTTTAGACCTATCAAAGCAAACACAAGCTGATCTAGGTTTAATTTCTGCAGTACAAACTGCAATAGCAGGTGTTATTGGAACGACATCAGCTCAACGTGTTATTTCAGACTCTTTGCTTGGCGATGAGGAATTCTTAGGTGAATTGACTCATTTGGTTGATGAGACAACAAGCGTCTTACAATTCAACCGTAATTTATTACAGACAACACTAGAAAATATAACTCACGGAATAGCGGTTGTTGATAAAGATTTGAATTTAGTAATTTGGAATGATAATTATCTTAAAATTTTTGGCTATTCTGAAAGTTTGATTTACATAGGAAAGCCTATAAAAGAAGTACTTGAATATAGCGCTAAACGTGGTGATTTTTTTAACAAAGATCCTAATGCTGAAATAACAAAGCGAATTCGCTATCTTGAAAAAAAATCACCTTATACGACGACTCGAGAAACATCTAGTGGGGCTATTATTAAAGCAACCGGTGAACCAATGCCAGATGGCGGTTTTGTAACTACCTATCAAGACATTACTAAAAGTGTTAAGTCTGCTGCGCTTTTGAGAAAAGCAAATGAAGAGCTCGAGTCTCGAGTCCAAGAGCGAACTTCAGAACTAGAAGTGATAACTCAAGAATTAAAGCAAATTACTCGTAGTAAAACCCATTTTCTTGCTGCTGCTAGTCATGATTTACTACAGCCAATTAATGCAGCAAGGCTATTCGCCCATAGCATTT
>JBALXO010000044.1:16388-29020 GCA_036960615.1 Cocleimonas sp.
ACCGAAGGTAGAACAGCAAGGTTTTAGCTACCTTGCTAAACCTTTAGAGCCTGCAGCCTTAAAGTCATTAATGATGTACTTAGTATCTAAAAATTAGTTAATTAATAGAGGTACCCTTAAAATTATTAGCCCCTCAAAGTGTTTATTATAGAATTTTTAGTCCAACTCTGGGATATTTGTTCTATTGTTTTGTGTTAATAAAACCGCTTGAGTTCTATTGTTTATACCAAATTTTTTAAATATTGCAGTAATATGTGCTTTTACCGTTGCTTCACGAATGTTCAAATCATAGGCAATTTGTTTATTGAGTTTTCCTTTCCCCATTTCTATAAATACTTTAAGTTGCGAGGGCGTCAGCTGATCGAGTTTATCTGTAAAACTCGGTTCATCGTCATTTAGGTCTAACATATAACCTTTTGGTACATAGGTATTTCCAGCCATGATCTGTTGAATGGCCTTTTTAATATCCTCTGGACTAGATGATTTTATAATATAACCCGAAGCATTATGTGTTATGCAAGATCTTATAATTCTTTCCTCATTATGAGCAGAAACCACAACCATTGGTATCTGAGGATACATTTTTTTTAATAATGCAAGGTCAGATAGACTATTCGAATCTGGCATATTTAAATCAAGAAAAACAATATTAAAATGCTCTCTCTCAAGCATTTTAGCCGTTTCTTTATAGTCTTTTGCTTCTTGTATTTTACAGTCTTTAATTGCCATTCGAAGGATCGTACTTAAGGCATCACGAAATAGTGGATGATCATCGGCGATTAATACTTTATAACTCATCTGTTTACTATAACGATCAATGTGTTTTTAAAGCAACTAAAAACAAGAAGAAGTATAAGACTATTGTCGAATACTAGTTAATCAAACTAAAGAGTAAAATTTAATTACTAAAGGTACTTTTATTTGTCTTTACACTTTTTTAACTTTGGTAAAGATAAAATAATTAATTCATGGAGCTAGGTCTTCAATTTCGGTTTTTCCTGAAATTGTTGATGCCGTTAGTGATCAGATTGAAATACATATGGATGGCGGTATTCGCTCAGGTCAAGACGTATTAAAAGCATTAGCGTTAGGCGCTATAGGCGTATACATAGGAAGACCATTTTTATGCGATTTAGGTGCAATGGGAAGGGAAGGAGTTAAATTGTCACTTGAAATTATTCGAAAAGAATTAGATACAACCATGGCTCTTTGTGGAGAAAGAGATTTGAGTAATATCAATAAGAGCCATTTGTATCTTGAAGGTGATTAAGATGAGCTTTAGTTTTATTAATACTAGCATAAGCCTTTATTAAAATAACTTAAGTAATACTTATATTAAAGATTAACATAATTCATATTGCAAAGTTAAATAACGGTTTTATTCCCAAATTCATGGACTATACTAATTAGGCTATAAGGAAGATATCCTGAATGTTTTATCTAATATCTCTTGCTAGGTATTTAGGTATGAAGATTTATTCAGCTATATTAATTAATCTTAAAAGTAGTTTTACAACAAAATAATACTAAGAATAATTTAATGACAACCTTAATTTTAAGGTTTAATCAAACGGAGAGTAGTATGAAAAAGAACGACCAAACCCCAAGCCTAAACCGTCGCGGTTTTATTAAAACAGCTGGCGCTGCAGGTGTTGTAGCTTCAGCACCAATGATTTTTATGAAAGGAGCTTACGCTGCTAAAGACTTTAGAAATGATCCTAAAGATTCTAAAACAGTAACACTAGGTTTCAACGTGCCACAATCTGGCCCATATGCCGATGAAGGCGCTGATGAATTACGCGCATACAAATTAGCTGTTAAGCATCTTAACGGCGAAGGCGACGGCGGAATGATGAAGACCATGAAGCCAAGTATGTTAAAAGGCAATGGTATCCTAGGTAAGAAAGTTGTTTTCTCAACTGGTGATACTCAAACTAAATCAGACGCTGCTCGTGCATCTGCTAAGCGTATGATCGAAAAAGATGGCGCTTTAATGATCACAGGTGGCTCTTCATCTGGTGTTGCGATTGCTGTACAGGGTCTATGTCAGGAAATGGGTACCATTTTCATGGCTGGTTTGACTCACTCAAATGACACAACAGGTAAAGACAAGCGTCGTTACGGTTTCCGTCATTTCTTCAATACTGAAATGTCTGGTGCTGCACTTGGACCTGTACTTGAGAAAGAATATGGTACAGATCGTTCTGCTTATCACCTAACGGCTGACTATACTTGGGGTTGGTCTCAAGAAGGTTCAATCAAGAAGTACACAGAAGCCATGGGTTGGGAAACCAAAGCAGCAGTTAAAACTCCTGTTGGCGCAGGTGACTTCTCACAATTTATTACACCGGTACTAAACTCTGGTGCTGATACTTTGATTCTTAACCATTACGGTAAAGACATGGTTAATTCACTGACTCAAGCAGTACAGTTTGGTTTGCGTGATAAGCAAGTGAATGGTAAAGACTTCCAGATAGTTGTTCCTTTATTCTCACGTCTAATGGCACAGGGTGCTGGTGAAAATATCAAAGGTATTTTAGGCTCTACTAACTGGAACTGGGCACTTAAAGATGAAGGCTCAAAAGCTTTTGTTAAGTCATTTGGTGCTGAGTACGGTCAACCACCATCAATGGCTGCTCATACGTGTTATGTTCAGACTCTTTTATATGCAAACGCATGTGAAATGGCTGGCACTTTCTATCCACCAGAAGTTATTAAAGCACTTGAAGGCTTTAAGTTTGACGGCATGGGTAATGGTGCTACTGAATATCGTGCTGAAGATCATCAATGTTTCAAAGATGTATTGGTTGTGCGCGGTAATCAGAATCCAAGCAGTCAATTCGATCTGCTTGAAGTTGTACAAGAAGTTCCTCGTGCACAAGTTGAATACCCGCCAGAACTGCTGGGTGGCGAATTAGGTCCATACGAAGTATAAGTAGTCGTAAAATTAACCCCATCAACATCTTGTTGATGGGGTTTTAAATTTATGATGGCTTGATTGATGTAAATAGTTGTTTTTGATTTTATTGAAACAACAAGAAAAGAAAACCTACACGCTTGAATCAAAAGTGTTTCACTTTTACTAATAATTAGAACTTTGCAAATACAGCGTTTATAGATAAATGCTCACTATTTTTTTGCGTAATTCTAAGCTGATTCAAATACCTTAGCTTATAAATAAGAGAAGATAATAATCATGGATGCGATTCTGATCCAACTACTCAATGGCCTTGATAAAGGTGCAGCATATGCATTAATTGCATTAGGTCTGACTCTAGCATTCGGCACCTTGGGTATTGTTAACTTTGCACATGGTGCATTATTCATGCTGGGTGCTTTTTGTGCCGTCAGCTTTCAAAAAATTCTTACGATATCGAAAAAAGTAAAAGACGAAAGTATTACCTTTTTCGATGCGTACAAGGAGCAACCCTATTTAGAAATATGGTGGGGTGACACAGGAACCGCCATCATTGATTATGCCGTTCCACTATCAATCTTAATGGCAATCCCAGTGATGCTATTGATTGGTTTTATAATGGAACGTGGCCTAATCAGACATTTTTACAAACGTAGCCATGCAGAACAAATTCTGGTGACGTTTGGTTTGGCAATTATTATACAAGAAGT
Source organism: Cocleimonas sp. (assembly GCA_036960615.1). GTDB lineage: Bacteria > Pseudomonadota > Gammaproteobacteria > Thiotrichales > Thiotrichaceae > Cocleimonas. The sequence continues at coordinate 20,016 of JBALXO010000044.1, forward strand.
CATTCGTCATTTTTTTGGAGCAAATCCAATTCCAACACCTGCACCAGATATAGTTTCTGGTAGTGCTGCGGTTGGAGCATTCTTTGGGCTCAACGAAAACTTAGTTTACCCATGGTGGCGATTAATCTATCTTGCTTTCTCATTAACTATTATATCTGCTGTATTTGCATTCTTGAAATTCACCACCTTCGGTATGGTTGTTAGAGCCGGTATGGCAGACCGTGAGACTGTCGGTTTATTGGGTATTAATATTCAAAAGCGCTTCACTATCGTATTCGCCATTGCTGCATTAGTAGCGGGTTTAGCAGGTGTTATGTACGCGCCAATATTACCGCCTGACTATCACATGGGCATGGACTTCTTAGTACTGTCCTTTGTTGTAGTGGTTGTTGGTGGCATGGGCTCTTTACCAGGCGCTGTCGCAGCTGGATTCTTATTGGGGATTTTACAATCATTCGCTTCGATGACTGAAGTGTCATCGTTATTCCCTGGTATTGATCAAATTATTATTTACTTAGTGGCAGTCGTCATACTTCTAGTAAGACCGCGTGGCTTAATGGGACGCGAAGGCGTATTTGAGGATTAATGATGAAAAATTTAATTAAAAGTAATACCGTCATCATGCTGATATTTGCAGCTGTTGTTTTAACTGCGCCGATATGGACTGCGCCAATTGGTGCCGACTACCCTGACTTACTTCAGAAGTTCGCAATATTTGGAATATTTGCAGTTGGTTATAATATTCTATTTGGTCTAACTGGTTATTTGTCTTTTGGTCATGCAGCCTTTTTAGGAATAGGTTCATATACCGCCGTTTGGTCTTTTAAATTACTGACAATGAATGTCGTGCCTGCAATAATTCTCGCCGTCATTGTGGCAGGTATATTCGCCTTGCTTATTGGTTTTTTGAGTTTGAGACGTTCTGGAATCTACTTCTCAATATTAACTCTAGCTTTTGCACAAATGGCATACAGTCTTGCTTATTCTGTACTGACACCTATCACTAACGGTGAAACTGGGTTGCAGCTGGAGCAACAGGACCCACGCGTTATTGATTCAATGTTTGGGGTTGTTGTGAAGGATGGTCTTCCATCTACCAATTTATTTGGTACTTTGATGAGTGGCTATTCTGGTTTCTATGTCGCTGCAGCTATTTTAATTGTCGCGTTTTATATCTCATTAAAGATTTTTCGCTCTCCTTTTGGTATGAAATTGCTAGCAATAAAATCGAACCAAACGCGAATGAAATATACGGGTTTTAATACCAGACCTTACTTGTTAACAGCTTTTGTTATATCTGGTATGTATGCAGGTCTAGCTGGAGGACTCTTGGCGTCAATCGATCCACTTGCAGGTGCTGAAAGAATGCAATGGACGGCTTCTGGTGAAGTGGTATTGATGACTATCATGGGTGGTGTCGGAACTTTAATCGGACCATTGCTAGGTGCTGTAATCATTAAGTACTTAGAAAATATATTCTCGGCACTTAATAAATCTGAGCTAACTGAAATTTTCAACTATATGCCAGAATGGTTACAAACGATTGTAGTAAACGTTACGAACCCTTTTGTTGGTGAAGGTTGGCACTTAACACTAGGTGCATTATTCATGCTGATAGTTATTTTCCTACCTGGTGGAGTTATGGAAGGTGTTGATAAAATTAAAGGTTTGTTTGGCTTAGGAAAGAAAAAAAGTACGGTTGAAGGAGAAGCTAAATGAGTGAAACTATGTCAAAAGTGATGCTTGAAATTAAAGGTGTTAATAAAACCTTCGGCGGCTTGCACGCATTAAGTGACGTTAACTTACAAATTGTAGAAGGTGAAACTCATGCAATAATTGGTCCTAATGGAGCGGGTAAATCAACTTTATTAAACTGCTGTATTGGTAAATTGATTCCAGACAATGGCTCGGTGACTTTTAATGGACGCAATATGATTGGTATGGCGCCACATGATATAAATCATGCGGGTATGGTACGTGTATTCCAAACACCAGAAATATTTCCTGAATTATCCTTAATAGACAACGTGATGATCCCTGCATTTGCTAAACGTGATGGTACCTTCAAATTCAATCCGTTTAAAAGCATGGCTAATGAGAAGGTTATACGCGAAGAAGCAATGTCTACTTTAGCTGAATTTGCTTTAGATAAATTTTATGATCAACATGCTGGCAGTATTTCGCGTGGAGACAAGCGTCGTCTAGAATTAGCAATGGGTTTGATACAACACCCGACATTATTACTGCTAGATGAGCCGACAGCAGGTATGGCTCGCCATGATACTAACCAAACAATTGAATTACTTAACAGCGGTAAAATGGGCGATATGACGAAAGTTATTATCGAGCATGATATGCACGTGGTTTTTAGTTTGGCTGATCGCATAAGTGTATTAGCGCGTGGACATATCATTGCTACAGGTACGCCTGAAGAAATTAAAAATGATCCAAAAGTAAAAGAAGCCTATTTGGGTGAGGAAGCTGTAGATGAGTAACGATAGAATTGACGGTGCAGGTGTAATTGAAAAAGTACAACCTGTTCACAGTAAAGGCTCTGATCCAGCATTCTTTTCATGTTGGGATATGCATTCCTACTACGGTGAAAGTTACATCGTTCAAGGTGTAAGCTTTGATATTCGGGAAGGCGAAGTGGTTGCTTTATTAGGCCGAAATGGTGCTGGTAAAACATCTACTTTACGCTCAATTGCACGCATGGATGATCCGCAAGTCACGCATGGTGAAATTTGGTTAGATCATAAACCATTGCATGATATGACATCGTATGAAGCAGCGCAAAGTGGTGTAGCTTTAGTACCAGAAGATCGTCGAATTATTCAGGGCTTAACTGTTCATGAAAATTTGGAATTAGCACAAATTGCTCCTCCTGTTGGCTGGACTATCGAGCGTATTTACGAACATTTTCCACGTCTTGCAGAACGTCGTAATCAAATGGGTACGACCTTATCTGGTGGTGAGCAGCAAATGTTAGCCGTTGCCCGTGCTTTGGCGCGTGACATTAAGTTACTGTTGTTGGATGAGCCTTATGAAGGCCTAGCACCTGTGATTGTTCAAGAAATTGCAGGGATCGTTGATAGCATTAAAAAACAAGGTATCACTACAATTATCGTTGAGCAAAACGCTAAAGCTGCATTACGTTTAGCTGATCGCGCACTTATTCTTGATATGGGTAATATTGTGTTTGATGGCACGGCTCAAGAAGTATTAGATAACGAAGAGCTACGTCACGAATACTTAGCAATCTAAAAGCTCTAAATTTGCGAACACTAAACTTGCCATTCCCTATAAGGATTGAATTTGAGTATTAAGGACATATTAGTTTTTATCGATGACGGTCCAGCCAATACCGACAGAACTAATACTGCTCTTTATTTAGCAAAGACACATGATGCATCCTTGATGGGTGCATCTTTGTCTTCAATGAAACCAATCTATGCGAAATCGGATAATGAAGAAATCATTATTCGTTTGTCATATAAACAAGCTCATAAATATATTGATGAATTTATTTCTGCAGGTGAAACTGCTGGAATAAATGTGAAAGCTAAAGTTATCGAAGGCGGTGCTAAAGAGAGCGCGCAAAAGATGGCACATTACGCGCGTAATACTGATCTTGTGGTGCTAGCACAACCAGACCCATCCAAGGATAACTTTCAACGTTTACAGGACTTCTCCCAAGATGTGATTTTATTTAGTGGGCGTCCTGTACTCTTCATTCCTTATATTGGAATCACTAAAGTTGGCTATAAAAATGCAATGATTGCATGGGATGGTACGCCTGCAGCAAGTCGTTCTCTGCACGATGCAATCCCATTATTAGCCAACACTGATGAAGTGCAAGTTCTTGTCGTTGAAAGTAAGAAGCAACAGGATTTAAAAAAAGACCTAATGGTTGAAGACTTAGTAGAGCATTTGTCGCATCACGGTATAAATGCTTTTATAAAAAGAGTGAGTCCAGGTAAAAATGATGTGCCGACAACAATTTTGAATCAAATTGTAGATAACGGCACAGATCTATTAGTCATAGGTGGTTATGGAACACCAACTATGAAACAGAAAATATTTGGTAGTGTCTCAGCAACTTTATTATCTTCGATGTCTGTTCCTGTTTTGATGTCACATTGATGTTTGAGTATTGCTGAAAATAAGCAAAAAGGTGTGGGGTGTCTTTTTAGATACTCTTTTAAATTCATGACATCTCTAGTGCCGTTTGTTACTAGTATTTCCTAGCGGGAATTCCTGCATACTTTTTGACTCTTGGTGAGTCTAGAAAAGTAAAACCGCCTATCTTTTCGTCACTTTGTAAATTATTTATCTTAAATGGATCATTTAAAGACTAGATCATTCACTTTCTGCTTCCAATACAGCAATACTTATTAGCTTTCCGATACTATCCTCAAAATTAGTCCAACCCTTATGTGAGTCTAGTTTTTCTATAATGATCGGTTTCATTTCAAAAGCCTCTAGATCTTCATCCAGCTGTACTTTAACTTCTTTATAAACAATAGAGAGCAGATCTTTATACGCACTTAAAATCTCTTTGCCGCCTAAAGGACCATGACCAGGAATAACTTGCTCGATATCTAAACCTAGTGCATTTTCCATTGATTGGATATTACCGACAAAACTACCATCATCCATGCGTGGCATGCGTTGGTTGAAACTGTTGTCGCCAGTGATTAATATCTTTTCTTCTATAATTTGAAACATTGCGTCAGTTTTAGTATGGGACAACTCGCTCAAATGAGATTTAATACTAATATTATCAATACGCACCACTTGCTGATCTTCTAGAACACGAGTCGGTAACACAACTTTGGTGCCATCAGTTGCGCCTGCAGTCAAGCTGCTCATAAGCTTTATCCAAGAGTCTCCTTCGCCTGCTTTCGCCTCCTCAAGCATCACAGGATGGGCATAAACGACAACATCAGGATAAGCTAGCTGAATAGCATCTGTTGCCAACCAATGGTCACCGTGAATATGGCTATTAAACACATGTGTGATGGGTTTATCCGTTACCTTTTTAATTTTGGTAATTAGTGATTTACCAATATGAACACTTGAACCAGGATCAAACACCACAACACTTTTATCTGTTACGACAAACGCAGGATTATTCATAAAACCCTGATTAGCTTCGTTTGGTGTTTCTTTTGGTCCGAAAATAGCCCAAGTATGTTTTGCTATTTTTTGTATTGGGTAACTAGCTAATGGATCTGGAGACGTATTTTCTTTAGCAAATATGCTGGGTGATGCTGAAAGTAAAATTAGAGCCACTAGCAAGGTCGATAACGAAGAGAATAAGCTAGTTGATAATAAGGGCTGAAATAGGAATTTAAGTGTAGAATTCATAACTGTTTTTCCATAACACAAAAGGTCATCATACGGAAAAATATCAAAGGTACTATTTGCCTAAAGAGATAGTAACTCAGAAGAAATAGATAAATTTATCAAAAGATATTTAAGGAATTTTTGATTGAAAGCTGAAACGAGAGAAACAGAAAGTTTCTCAATGGTGGCCCGAGGTGGAATCGAACCACCGACACGAGGATTTTCAATCCTCTGCTCTACCAACTGAGCTATCGGGCCATAGAGAGGGCGCTATTAGAGCGTTTTCAGATTTAGTTGTCAAGTGCTAACTGATCAGTAAATGAAGAGAGTTTTAAATTCTAATTAAATCTTATTTTAATTAGAATTCACACAAAACCGTTTTAATAAAAGTGACAAATAAATTATGTTTGAAATAGCGCTCTACGAGCCTGAAATACCGCCAAATACAGGCAATATTATGCGCCTCTGTGCTAATACAGATTGTCGTCTTCATCTAATCCATCCATTGGGTTTCGATTTAGATGAAAAAAAACTCAGACGCGCAGGTATGGATTATCGAGATCTGGCGACCATCCAAGAGCATGAAAATTATGCGGCATTCTTAGAAGCCAGTATTGGGAAAAATGTGTATGCATTGACCACTAAAGGTAGTAAAAATTATAGCGAAGTTAATTTTACACCTAATTCAATTTTACTCTTTGGCCCTGAAACGCGTGGTTTACCTGATGATGTTCTAGACTCATTATCACCCGATAATAAATTACGATTACCAATGCATCCAGATAGTCGCAGTCTGAATTTATCAAACACTGTGGCAATAGTGACCTATGAAGCTTTAAGACAAAATGGGTTTCAAGGACTAGCTTGAAATGGTAATTAATTATTTAGGTTTATTCACAGACAAGGCTTGTTCGAATTGCCTAATCAATAGCGCTACCCTAAACTATCTGAATGAAATTTATTAACGATCTCAAATCATTGAATAATAGCCAGCATGCCTGTGTCGCGACTATTGGTAATTTTGATGGTTTGCATCTTGGGCATCAGACTATTATTGCTAACCTAAGACAAAAAGCTAATGCGTTTAATTTGCCGCTTACGGTAATTAGCTTTGAGCCTTTGCCGCCAGAATATTTCATGCTTGATGCTCCTTATCGGATTTATCCATTACGCGATAAAATTAAAAGAATGGCGGATCTGGATGTTGATAATTTCGTTTGTTTAAAATTTGCTGAAAAACTTGCCAGTACAAATCCCATAGACTTTATTGAAAAAATATTAATTAACAGTCTAAATGTTAAATATCTATCCGTAGGAGATGATTTTCGCTTTGGTTATAAGAGAGGTGGTGGCTTTAAGTTATTACAAGAAGTTGGCGAAACTCATGGGATGATTGTTGAAGATACTAAAACGCAAGTTCAGCAAGGTGAGCGAATTAGTAGTACTCGTATTAGAGAAGCATTGGGTAAAGGCGATATTAACTCGGCAAATAGTTTATTGGGCCACAATTATCAACTAAGTGGTCGAATCCGACATGGTGATAAAAGAGGTAGAACGATTGGCTTTCCTACTTTAAACATGAAAGTCCCAGAACACATCGCTCCACAATTAGGCGTATACGCTGTAAAAATTCACGGTTTGAGTGATACACCTTTGTACGGAGTGTCGAATCTTGGTATGCGGCCTACGGTAAATGGTACAGAAAATCGTTTAGAAACTCATGTTTTTGACTTTAGTGGTGATGTTTATGGAAAACACATTAGTGTAGAGTTAAAAGAATTTATCCGAGGAGAGCAGCGCTTTGAAAATTTCGAAGCCTTAAAACAGCAGATAAGTATTGATGCCGAAACTGCAAAAAATATTCACGTTAGGTAAATATAAATAGAATATTCATTCTTATTGATTTTACTGCACAGTCATATAACAAATTCTCAAATAAGCTAATTGGAATCTTTAGAACCACGTTGATTTATGAATTCAGTCGGAATATCTTTTCGATAACGATTTATATATTCGGAAATCGCTTTTTGGTAATTATCTACATTTTGCTTAAAACTTATTTCTGTCGTATCAAAAGTCCCAATATTATGGTCGAATTTCACAATTTTATTTATTTCTATAAAGAAAGTATCCGTCAATGGGTCGTTTTTACTGATGTGATTAATCGCTAATCGATAGTTTTCTTCGACAAAATTCGTACTGAACGTCGATAGACTTTTACAAGTGTTCAACAAGTTTTGAGTAACATCATCGTCAATATTATGCTTGTCATTATCAAACTTTTTAACTGCTCTAACGTAGGTATTAATCGTATTTTTATGAGTGACTGCATCGAAGTTGTTTATTTGTCGATAAGAATCAGAAAACTTGTTTGGATTGAAATGATAGAAAAGTTTTACATAATGCGCCCGTGCATAAATGATAGATTCATCACCCAGAACCGTACATTGTTTCAATAATGAAAATCTGTCAACGCTACTATTACAGGCACTAATTATTAGCAGCGTAAAGCATACCAATAGGATGTTAGAGATTAATTTCATTAAAGGGGTTCAACTTGAGTAAACATAATTCAACACCCGAAATAGTAAACTAGATTGAAAAAAAAACAAATGCTACACAATACAAATTTTATTAAATCATAAAAGGTTGATCATTTATAAAAACCATTAAATTGTGAGCATATATGTTTTAAAAGACGCCTGCCTTTTATACTGTTTTTATCAGGTTTAATCAAAATATCAGATTTTGAATTGTCATTACTGTATATAAATGACGATAGTCTATTTTTTCTATACCTTTATCTGAAGCCAAGCATTACGCCTTAATTTAACAAATATACTGTTATCCAATTAATGAAGTATAAGTGTTGAGGATAATATGTGTAGTTTCAGTTTAAAACTAACAGGAATCTTAGTTGTTGGTTTATTTTTCCAAGCCACATCTCAAGCTCAGGATTGGAATAGTCAATCTGCAGCAGAACAACAGCAAATTCGCGAAATGCGTTTGTTAGAATGGTACGCACAAGAACAAGCTAGCCAAGGTGTTCAAACGCAGCAATACATCGAGCAAGGTCAATCTCAAAATACATCTTTAAATCAGCCTTCCCAACAAACACCTTTGGTAGTACCTGAAAGAGGAGATCTTTTTGATGCGGCAAATGCTGGAGATATTCAACAGATTAGTAAATTACTGTCACAAGGCTTAGACATTAATCTTTATAACCGCGATCGCGAAACAGCATTGCATATGGCTGCGGCAAGAGGGCATTTTGAAGTAGTGATGTTTTTGGTAAAAAATGGCGCTTATGTAAATGCACCAACGGTAAAGAATTGGATTCCTTTGCATCATGCAGTTCGTTTTCGACATGCTAATATTGCAAACTTTCTAATTCAGCGTGGATCATCTGCACAAGCTCGCACATCAGATGGCTTGACAGCAATAGATATGGCAAATAATAATCGTGACTATCGCTTATTGTCTATTTTGGGTGCGCGGTAGTCGGTTGCTCATTTAAATAGTTCTAAAAGACACTTTCTACCTCTTTAGTGGTTTTTCAAATTCACTCTTCTTAATTTAAACGCCAATAGATAAAATAATCGATTAACGGCAATAGACACCACCGACGTTATCTGTTCTCTGATAAACGAACTCAC
>JBALXO010000045.1:0-17111 GCA_036960615.1 Cocleimonas sp.
ATAGGAGAAACACATGATATTTGAAGGTAAATGCCTGACTGTAGATGTGAATTCAGAAGGTATCGCAGAATTAAAGTTTGATTTAGAAAATTCGTCGGTCAATACCATGGGCCTTGCGACAGTTTCTGAATTATCAAAAGCCGTAGCGGCAATGACGATTCAAGCTAGTAAGATTAAAGGCTTGATATTCACTAGTGCCAAAAAAGATTTTATGGTCGGTGCGAACATATTCGAATTTCTTGGATATTTCGATCTACCTGAAGATGAGTTTGAAGAAAACTTGTTAGATGTGCATAAAGCGTTTGCTGCGATTGAAGATTTCCCATTCCCAACTGTTTCTGCCATTAATGGCCTTGCTTTAGGTGGAGGCTTTGAATTGCCTCTTGCTACTGACTATCGCGTCATCACTACAAAATCAAAAGTTGGATTGCCTGAAATCAGTTTAGGTATCTTCCCAGGTTGGGGCGGCAGTTTCCGCTTACCACGTCTAATTGGTATGGATAATGCATTAGAGTGGATAGCTACAGCTAAGCCACAACGTCCAGCAGATGCACTTAAAAAAGGTGCGGTAGATGCAGTTGTTGAGCCTGATAAATTACACGAAGCAGCATTGACCTTGTTAAACCGTTGTATTAGTGGCGAAATGGATTACGAAGCACGTCGTGAAGAAAAGCGTAATGGCATTTTATTAGATGATATTGAAATGTTGATGTCATTTACTACTGCTAGAGGCATGATTTTAGGCAAAGCCGGACCACATTATCCAGCACCAAAGATCGCTTTAGATACGATTCAAGCTATCGCCAAAATGCACCGTGATGATGCCATGATTATTGAAGTTAAAGGTTTTGTTAAGGCGGCTAAAACAGAGGTTGCAGCGAATCTTGTTGGTCTATTCTTAAACGATCAAACGCTTAATAAGCAAGCTCGTAAGTTAACTAAAACTGCTTCTAAAGTAAATATCGCGTCAGTTATTGGTGCAGGTGTTATGGGTGGCGGTGTTGCTTATCAAAGTGCACTTAAAGGTACGCCAATTGTAATGAAGGACATCAGTGAAGATGCTCTTCAATTAGGTTTTACAGAGGCTAAGAAATTACTTGCTAAGCGTGTCGGCAAAGGCATTATGACTGGCGAGCAAATGGCTGATATTTTAACTAGTATCAACGGCACCTTAACTTATGGAGATGTTGCAAATACTGATATCGTCATTGAAGCGGTTGTCGAGAACGTAAAAGTTAAAAAGATGGTATTGGCTGAACTAGAAGATGTAGTTAGCAAAGAGACAATTCTTGCTTCAAATACTTCAACAATTTCAATTACAGAATTAGCGACAGCGACTAAACATCCTGAACGTGTTTGTGGCATGCACTTTTTCAACCCAGTTCCACTGATGCCATTGGTAGAAGTGATTCGTGGTGAGAAAACTTCTGATGAAACAATTGCAACAACAGTAGCTTATGCATTAGCGATGGGTAAAAAGCCAATCGTTGTCAATGACTGCCCAGGCTTCATGGTTAATCGTGTGTTATTTCCGTACTTAAATGCTTTCGACAAGCTAGTAAATGACGGTGCTGACTTCTTACACATCGATAAAGTTATGGAAGGCTTCGGCTGGCCAATGGGTCCTGCTTACTTGATAGATGTGGTTGGAATGGATGTTGCCGTTCATGGCGCTGAAGTCATGGCAGAAGGCTTCCCTGATCGTATGAAGAATGATTTTGAAGGCTCAACTAACGAGTTTTACAAGCTAGGTCGTTTAGGTCAGAAATCAGGTAGCGGTTATTACAAGTACGAGATAGATAGACGCGGTAGACCAAAAAAGAACATCGATGAAGAAGCGATTAAGTTAGTTAACGAGAGTTCAACTAACAAACGTGCAGCAGATGACTTTAGCGATGAAGAAATCCTTGAGCGCATGATGCTTTCACTGTGTTTAGAAGTGGTTCGTTGTTTAGAAGACAATATCGTTGATTCACCAGAATCTGCAGATATGAGTTTGATTTGGGGTATAGGTTTTCCTCCATTCCGAGGTGGCGCATTGCGTTACATTGATTCCATTGGTACTAAAGCATTTGTACAAATGGCGGAAAAATATAGCGCTTTAGGTGGTGCTTACGAAGTACCAAAACTGTTATCGGATATGGCCGCTAACGATGGTAAGTTTTTTGGAGGTGAAGCATGAGCTCGTCAACAGTAGGAAAATTAAACCCAAGAGATGCAGTTATTGTTGATTGCGTGCGTACCCCAATGGGTAAATCTAAAAATGGCATGTATCGTGTAACACGTGCAGAGACTTTATCTGCGCATTTGGTGGAAGCACTTTTTGACCGCAATGAAGCGCTCGACCCAGCAAAAGTTGATGACGTCATTTGGGGTTGTACTTATCAAACCTTAGAGCAAGGCTTCAATATTGCGCGAATCATGTCTTTACTGACTCGTTTGCCGCATGAAGTACCAGCACAAACAGTCAATCGTTTATGCGGCTCGTCAATGCAAGCTATACATACTGCAGCACAAGGCATTCAATCTGGTAATGGTGATTTTTACTTGATTGGTGGTGTTGAGCACATGGGGCATATCCCAATGACTCATGGTGTTGATTTGAACCCAGCATTTGCAAAACATGCAGCAATGGCATCAAACATGATGGGTTTAACTGCTGAAATGTTGGCAGTACAGCATGGCATTACACGAGAAGCACAAGACGCATTTGGTGCTAGATCGCATCAGTTTGCTCATGCAGCATCTGTTGCAGGGAAATTCAAAAATGAAATTATTCCAACACCTGGTCACGATGAAAATGGCATTCCGATGATGTGTTCTGAAGATGAAGTGATTCGTCCAGAAACAACGGTTGAGACGCTCGCTGGGTTACGTCCTGTGTTTAATCCACGCGGTGGTACCGTAACTGCAGGTACTTCATCGGCATTATCAGATGGCGCATCAGCAATGGCAATAATGTCATACGAAGCAGCTCAAGCGGCAGGTATAACGCCAATAGCTAAGATAGTATCATTAGGTCTAGCAGGTGTTGACCCTGCAATCATGGGTTACGGTCCCGTTCCTGCATCACAAAAAGCCTTAGCTAAAGCAGGTCTAAGTGTTGCAGATATTGATGTCTTTGAGCTTAACGAAGCATTTGCGGCACAGTCCATACCTGTATTAAAAGACCTAGGCATCATGGATGTGATGGACGAAAAAGTGAATCTCAATGGTGGTGCAATCGCCCTTGGACATCCACTAGGTTGTTCGGGCTCACGTATCTCAACAACCTTGATGAACATCATGAAAGAAAAAGATGCGACCTTCGGTTTAGCGACGATGTGTATCGGCCACGGCCAAGGTATTGCTACGGTTTTTGAACGTATCTAAGTATTCATAGCTATAAGCAAAAAAGTAGAGGGTGTCGTTTTTATTAGATAATTAATAAAAAATGACACCCTCTTTCTTTTTATCCTCGTCCCACAAATGGCATTTTATTAGCCATAATTGTCATTGATAACACATTTGTGCTCAGTGGCAGATTAGCCATATGAAACACGGCATTTGCGGCATCCTTTGCATCCATCGTATCCATTTGCACACCCGTATCTTTCATCAGATTTGCAACTAATTCAGTATTGGCATTTCCAATGTCAATTTGACCACAACAAATATTTAAATCACGACCATCTAATGCGATGCTTTTGGTTAAGCCTGTAACGGCATTTTTAGTAGATGCGTAGGCTGCAGAATTAGGGCGCGGCGTTACTGCTGAAATTGAGCCGTTATTTATTATACGCCCACCTGCACTTGTCATATGACGGAATGCTTCCCGTGCAGACAGAAACATACCTGTAAGGTTAACATCAACCGAAGCCTGCCAAGCCTCTAAAGAGATTTTATCAAATCTCGCCCCAGCAGGAAAAATACCTGCGTTATTGAATAACACATCAATTGAACCGAAATGATCAGCCGCTTGTGCAAAGGCTTTTTCTACCATATTTTCATCAGTTACATCGCAAACAATACTTAGTGCATTTTTATATGAAGCACTAATTTCATTTAGTTTATCTATACGACGAGCTAATAGAGCTACATTCCATCCAGCATCTAAAAATTTATACGCTGTTGCAGCGCCAATTCCACTACTGGCACCTGTAATTAAAATTGTTTGTGCCATTACTATATTTCCTCAATAAATGGTTTATTCATATTATTAGTCATTTTTTAGAAACAAGCAAAAAGGTGGGGGGTGTCTTTTATAATTGAAATATGGCTAATATCAAGAAAAGAGCAAAATATTACTAGCATAAAAAAGCCAGACCTAAGGTCTGGCTTGAAATGCCTTAGCAAAATAAAGGGGATACTTTACTAAGGGAATGAGCCAAAAGACTCGTGCTAACAACATAAAAATATTGGGGGGACTTATTTTGTTGCTAGCTAAAACAGTAATTTACATCACTGTTCGAATTAGTAATATCTCACAAGGATCATGAATGATCATTCTGAATACGATAAGTGTGACCACTTTCGGATGGAAGGATGAGAAGTAAATAGAATGAATTAAGGCGATAAGTTAAACAAATAGAGTTTCATTAAAACCTATCAATAAAGCATAAAAAAGACACCCCCCACCTTTTTTAGTTGTTTTAAAAAAACAGGTAAAAAGGTGGGGGGTGTCTTTTAAAGACTAGTTATGCATAGTTATTACTGAGGCATCATCGAACAAACACCATCTTCAATAACACATCCGTTGCTAATTACAATTACGGGGCCACTTGCAGATATGGCTGATCCTTGGAAATTTGCCAATTGTGTTTGTATCTCTACAGTTGCGGCAGGACTAGCTGTTGGGTCTAAAGGTGAACTATGTGCGCCTTCAGTAAAGCGAACAATACCCGGGTTTCCTGCTGCAATACCAGGTGTTGTAGTACTTACACTAGAAGCTCCCATTAATGTTACTAAGTTTTCTGTTGCAACATTTGGTACCGTTTGGTCAGGTAAATTAACTGCACCACCATCACCAACTACTTCAATCAGATGAATAGGATGATTTGCAGCAGCTGCGGCTGCATAGTTTGCTGGCTCACCAGCATCTATTAACTCTTGAGCATTAGCATAAAATCCTGCAATGCCAGCAGGTGAAGTAACACCAAGGCCTGCTAAACCTGCTTCAATTACAGGTGAAAAAGACGCTGAATTTCTTAACGTATCAGTTATTGTTGTACCTGCCATTACTAATGAACTTGGTGTAGGTGTAGTCTCAACTGCTAAATAGGGTATAGCAACCATACCACCGAGTGAATGAGCAATGAGTCCAACTTTTGAGGAATCAATAGATTCAGGCATCATTGTAGCTGCATTAATAATGCCGCCTAAACTTTTTCGTAAAGTAAGAAGGTTAGCAGCGCCTTGACGTAGATTATCACGAGAAGTTAATAAGCTACGTAAGTTAATGAAGTTTTGACCTGAAGTGGTGTTTGCACCAAAAGTTTGTTCAATATCAGTAGGAAAAGCGGTCATGGTTGCATTAAAAGGATTATTTGTATCGACTAGACCATGTGTTGGTAAATCAATAGCGATCATGGCAAAACCTGCTGCTGCTTGAGCATCAGCATAAAGAAGCACGTCAGTACGATTACGGGTAATACCATGCTGATACATTACGATAGGCCAGCCTGTAGCTGGACGCGTTCCTACATTTGGTAATGTCATCATTAATGGAACGGTAATAGTTTCTCTTAAAGCTAAAGATGGTAGCCAAGAGCTTGTAAGAGAATTTGTTGTATCAAAATAATAAGGAAGATCTAAAGTCCCTACATAAACATCAGCAATTCCAGGTAAACCAGCGTTAGGGATACCAAGCGCAGCGCTGACAACTTGATTTGAATTTAATCCCGTAGGAGCTATAACAAGAGGTTGTGCGGTAGCATTCTCTGCGAGTGTTGTTAAATCTGCAATAGAAGGAGAAGAACTGATAGTAGTAGAAGCACCTCCGCCACAAGCACTTATTAATAAAACAGTACAAATTAATGCAAGTTTTTGTAAAAACAATTTATTCAATAAAGTCATGTTATTTCCTTAAAATTTGTTGATAGGTTGTGCAATTGATATGTCCTGTTCGTGTGATTGCTAACTACTATGATGTTCTTCTACAGATTGATCCATGTTCGCAGGATAGAACTAGAAAGTAGTAATATTTTTGTAACAGCAATCGCTAAAGCATTACCCATAATTGAAACATAATTCACACTGGTTATGATTTCTTACCTGTTCGGTTAATTTTACTTACCTAGATAAGAGTAGTAAGTTTTGACTAAAAGTTCAGTATTATTTAAATATAAACCAAAAAAAGAGCAATTGCTCGTTTTTTTTGCGTTTGAAGGCATTAACCCTTGACCTAATGTAAGTCACATGCATAATGTTTTGACTTAAAGGAGAGATAATCATGAAAAGCGCAATAAAAATCGCCACTGCACTATCGTCAGTACTCATCAGTTCTACTGCACTGGCTGTTACTGGATTGGATCGTTTAGTATTCAGTCCGAGCTTCTTGTTTGAAAAAGGGAATTACGTTGAGTTAACGTTAGCTAGGGCTGAACCTTCAGTTTCAACGAGTTTTGCTCCTGAGGCAAATATAGCGGAAGATGTTGATACTTTACGCTTCGCATATAAACACCAATTTAACGATAAATTTGGACTTGGGTTGATGGTGAATACACAGCCTATTGGAGTAGATGTAAATTACCAACCAATAGGTAGTACTTTAGAAGGATCAATAACTTCTAAATCTTACATTGCTTTGGGTCATTATAAAGCGACAGATAGTATTAGTGCCTTTGGCGGCCTTAAGTATCAAACGGCAAAAGGTTATGCTGATTTGAGAGCATTAAATCCTACAGTGCCAGGCGCAACAAACTTTGAAAAAGATTCTGATACTGGGTATATATTAGGCGCTGCTTACTCGATTCCGAAGATAGCACTTCGTGCAAGTCTCACTTACGAGTCAGATTTAGAGTTTGATCTCGACACTACCGTTCCAGCTTTAGGTGGGTTTAGTCTTGGTAATACAACTGCAGGGACTCCTAAAATGTTGACCTTAGAATTTCAATCCGGTATTGCTAAAGATACGCTTCTCTTTGGAAGTATTCGCAAAACAAGGTGGGCCGATGCTCAAGTACTTTTCTTGGGAGCTACTCAACTCTCAACTTTTGATGATACTACAGACTATAAGTTGGGCATTGGTCGTAAATTCAGTGACTCAATCAGTGGCTCTATAAGTCTGAACTATCAACCAAGTACTGGAAATCCATCAAGCCCATTTTCACCTCAAGATGGGGAAAAAGGTATTGCCATTGGTGGTAAATTCACAGCTAAAGACGGATTTACTACAAGTCTTGGTATTCAATATAGAAATCTTGGTGATACGGTAACAACAGCGACTTCTGGGTCATTGCCGTTTGAAGATAATGATGTTGTTACTGTTTTCGCTAAATTTTCTAAAAGTTTTTAAAAACTAGTTTTTACTTTAGTTATAGATGATAACGGCTACAGAATGTTTTTATAAAATGCCCACAATATTGTGGGCATTTTAATGTCTGCTTATTAAATATAGGCTTTTATCATAGGCTTTGATCTAGCTCATATTTCTTAATTCGGTAGCGCAGCTGCCTAAATGTCATGCCTAATGTTTTAGCTGCCGCTGTTCTATTCCAGCGAGTTTTATTCAAAGCATCGATGATTTGATCCTTCTCACTTAAATAAGATGAATTAGCTCCAGCAGGTAATTCATTCAGATCGTCAATTTCATTATTTTGATTATACATTTCGGCCCTAGGAGCCGAGATAACTTTCTTGAGCGAACTTAACTGCAGATCGCTTGGCTCTATAAATTCACCATCAGCCAAAGTACAGGCTCTTTCTAGAATGTTTTCTAATTCACGAACATTGCCAGGAAAGTTATAGTTAGAGAGCGCACTAATTGAATCATTGGATAGTTGCGCTTTAGTCATTTGCCAGCGTTCTGCAATTAGATCAAGGAAGTGTTCGGCTAGTAGTAAAATGTCATCTCCACGTGCTTCTAGTGAAGGTACATCAAGTTTAATCACATTTAGGCGATAATATAAATCTTGTCTGAAGTTACCTTTTTCAACTTCGTCTTCTAAGTTTTTATGCGTCGCACTTAGAATACGCGTATCAATACCAATTTCCTCAACACCGCCAACCGCTTTGACTGCTTTTTCTTGAATCGCACGGAGTAACTTGACTTGCATACTTAAAGGTAAATCTGCGACTTCATCTAAAAACAAAGTGCCGTGATGCGCCGCAGCAAACAAACCTTGTTTATCTTCGATCGCACCAGTGAAACTGCCCTTTTTATGACCGAAGAATTCGCTTTCCATCAAGCTTTCAGGAATAGCACCACAGTTTACGGGAACAAATGAACCCGATGATCTTGGGCTTTGCTCATGGATTTGTTTTGCAACTAATTCTTTACCTGTACCTGAAGCACCATGGATAAAAACAGGCGCTTGGCTTCTCGCTAATTTGGCAATGGTTGTTTTTAATTGCTCAATTGCGGGTGATTTACCAATAATAGGGTTTGAGGTCGTTGCAGACGAACTCATGACGTTTGCGGTAACTCCTAAATCGCTTTGCTCGGCAAGTTTCAGTGCAGTTTGTACTAAATCACGTAATTTTGCTAAATCAACAGGCTTAGAAACAAAGTCATAAGCACCGGCCTTTAATGCTTCAACGGCGGCATCCATACTGCCAAATGCAGTAATAACAGCTACAGGAACATGAGGAACTTCACGCTGAATGTATCGCACTATATCAAAACCAGTACCATCAGGTAATTTCATGTCTGTTAGGCATAAGTCAGGTTTGAAGCGTTGTATTTCTAATAGCGCATCTTGCACGTTTCCAGCAGTGGCGGTTTCTAGACCCATTCTTAAAAGAGTAAGTTCTAATAGTTCGCGAATATCTGGTTCGTCATCGATTACTAATACACGTTGTGTCATGTTGATTCTCGGTTTTTTAATTATTATTCTTTACTGATTAATCTGAAGCTTATAAGGCTTGTTTAACTATCTAATTTAGACTGTAAAAACACTAATCTAAAACAACTTCCACCTGCAGGAAGTTTTATATATTCAAGCGACGCGCTATTACTTAAGCAAAGCTCTCGTGCCATAAATAAACCTAAGCCAGTACCTTCGCCTTGTGAGCTGGTGGTAAAAAATGGCTCAAATAATCTTTCAATATTTTTATCAGGAACACCCTTACCATTATCAATAATACTCAAAACAATATCTCGAGTGTGACTGGGGTGTGTACCTTGAATGTCTATCATTAATTCGCTGACATTTTCTCGTGCGTATTTTTCAGCATTGCGGCAAAGATTCCACATTACTTGATGTAAATGTGTCGGATCAAATTGAATTGAAGCGTCTGGCATATCTAAAAACAAACTAATTTGCTTTTTGGTGAGAGAAGATTGCATCACAAAGTCACTGATAAACTCGTTTAGCCAGAGTTTTAAGCGAATATTTTCTCGCTTAGGATTATTCTTTCGAGAAAGGTTCAGTACGCTCTCGATAGTACCGTTCATGCGTTTTGAATTTGCTTGAATAATCTGAATCATACGTTCATCTGCTTTATCTAAATCAGGCGATTCAGATAGCAGTTGTGCAGCATGACTAATCGCACCTAAAGGATTACGAATCTCATGGGCAATATTAGCAGTAAGCTGACCTAGAGATGCCATCTTCACATCTTGTTGTTTTTCTCTTTGGATACGAGTGTCTTCTATATACATTAAAACAACACCTTGATTGCGAATACCTAATTGCGATAGCCGCAAAGTAAATTCTGTAGATTTCCAATGTTTTAAATCATAGCTTGCTACTTTGGGTGCAACATTGGCTTTCCAATACTCTAAATGAGAACTTAGTTCTGGCGCGTATTCTTTTAGCTGTTTTGATCGCCAATCATCTGGTTGACCTAACATATCCCAAGCGGTTGGGTTTAAATGTTGAACATCTGCTTTATGGTCAAGTACGATAATACCTGTTTGCAGTTGATCAAGAATGGATTGATTAAGTTGGGATAAATTCTTTAAATCGATTCCTCTTCGTTTAGCTATTTCTGCTGTTATTGAAGCTTTTTCAAACCAGCTACCAGCCACCCATGAGATGACCATAATGAATAATGATAAAACGCCAGTATGAAATACTTCATAGGAGCCATCCTTAATCTGAGTTTGCATAAAGGCTTGAAGCCCCATCAATGCAAGTACAGTCATAGCAGATAATAAAAGAGATATTTGTCCGGGGTTTAATATATTAGGCAAGATAACTGGTAATAGCATCAAAATGCCTAAACCGGAACTTAGGCCATTACTTGTGTAAACCACTGAAAATAAAAATACAATATCAACAAATGAATTTATATACAGTTGTTTGTTTGCGCTGGGTTTTCGGAAATGGGCGAGAAATACCCCAATTAAAGTGAAGCCTAGATAAAGATTAGAAGAAATAGAAAAAATATGACTTCGAAACGTACCTATTTCTAATGAAGAAATATTAGTCATCGCAAAAGCAAGAAAAATACCTGCAAGTATTAAGCGATAAATACTGTATAACTGGAGTGGCGACCACGGGTCCGCGGTTACAATTAATTCTGAGGAACTAATTCCTCCTAATTGACTATCTAGAGTTCCCTTTTGGCGTGCTCCAAGCTGCAAAATATATTATCCCCTTGTATTATCGCTTCCTTTTCTGGAATATGAAGACCACATTGTTGACACTTAACCATCAGTTTTTTTGTATTCTGGTTATTTTTATTAGAGTCGTCATTTCCGTTTTCAGACTCTTTGTCGATGCGTTTTTGGTTTTCATCCAGCTTTGTACGAATGTATTTTACAACATACAAGCTGACTGCCAGCAGAACGAGAATGAGAAATAGCCGTCCAAACATAAAATAAACTCTAATTTTAACTAAAAAATCATTATACCCACCATCACGAAAGAATTTGAGATGATTTATGCTTTTATACAAATACAAGTGAGACCTTATTTTCTTAAATGATAGAGATACGAATAAATTTCATGATTGAATGACTTTATGTCCCTCTTGGGCTATCGATTAAAAGTAATTGTAGTATGATGTCTGGCGCTATCAGACAACATGTTTTGGATACATCAAGTCTTAGCACCAATAAAATTTTTCACTAATCACTAGAGAAACCAATGAACGTACATGAATATCAGGGTAAAGAAATTCTGAGAAAATACGGAGTTACGACTCCACGCGGTATTGCTTGCTTTTCAGTTGACGAGGCCGTTGCAGCGGCAGAAGAACTAGGCGGCAAAGTTTGGGTAGTTAAAGCACAAATTCACGCAGGTGGACGCGGCAAAGGTGGTGGCGTTAAAGTTGCTACTTCTATGGAACAATTGCGCGAGTACTCAGATGAAATTCTCGGCATGCAATTAATCACACCTCAAACAGGAGCAGAAGGCAAAGAAGTAAAACGCCTCTATATTGAAGAGGGTGCAGATATCGCTGACGAATTATACGTCGGTGCTTTAGTTGATCGCGAAACACAAAAAGTTGTGTTGATGTGTAGTTCCGAAGGCGGCATGGATATCGAAGAAGTTGCTGAGCACACGCCAGAAAAAATCCTTAAGATCTATGTCGATCCAACTGACGGATTAGATCGTGCTGAAGCAGAAGATGTTTGCGCTAAAATTGGCATTCCTGCTGAAGCTATTGCAGAAGGTGCAGACTTCCTTGCAGGTCTTTATGAAGCGTTTGTTAAATCAGATGCTTCACTAGCGGAAATTAATCCATTAGTTGTGACGGGTGATAAACGCATTATCGCACTTGATGCGAAATTCAATATCGATTCAAACGCTCTTTATCGTCAACCAGAAATTGTTGCCTATCGCGATCTTGATGAAGAAGATGAGAACGAAATAGAAGCATCTAAATGGGATCTTTCTTACATCTCATTAGACGGCAATATCGGTTGTCTGGTGAATGGTGCAGGCCTTGCAATGGCGACCATGGATATCATCAAATTATACGGTGGCGATCCTGCAAACTTCTTGGATGTTGGTGGCGGAGCAAATGCAGAACAAGTTACTGAAGCATTTAAAATTATGCTAGGTAACAAAAACGTTGAAGGTATTTTAGTGAATATTTTTGGCGGTATCATGCAGTGTGACGTGATTGCAGAAGGTATTGTAGCCGCAGCTCATCAAGTGGACATGACAGTTCCATTAGTCGTTCGACTTGAAGGTACTAATGTTGAAAGAGGTCGTCAGATTCTTGATGAGTCTGATGTTAAATTACAAACAGCTACTACCATGGCTGATGCAGCAGAGAAAATTGTTGCTGCAGTTAAAGGGTAAGGGGTTTACACATGTCTATATTAATAAATAAAGATACACGCATTGTTACTCAAGGTATCACAGGCAATACGGGTGAATTCCATACGACTCAGTGTTTAGACTATGCATTCGGTAGAGATTGTTTTGTTGCTGGCGTAACTCCAGGCAAAGAAGGCCAAAAAGTACAAGGCGTTCCTGTTTACAACACGGTTAAAGATGCAAAAGAGCAACATGGCGTAAACGCTTCGGTTATTTACGTTCCACCTCGTTTTGCCGCTGCGGCGATTGACGAAGCAGTTGATGCTGAACTTGATGTCGTTATTTGTATTACAGAAGGCATCCCAGTTGCAGATATGATCAGAACTCGTGATCGTATGCGTAAAATGGGAAGCAAAACGATTCTTGTCGGTCCTAACTGTCCAGGTGTTATTACTCCTGATGAAGTGAAGATCGGAATTATGCCAGGTTATATTCACAAGAAAGGCAATATTGGTATCGTTTCACGCTCAGGCACTTTGACTTACGAAGCGGTACATCAGGTATCAGCATTAGGCATGGGCCAATCATCTTGTATTGGCATCGGTGGTGACCCTGTTAATGGTCTTAAGCATCTTGATGTAATGAAAATGTTTAATGATGATCCTGAAACTCATGCAGTGGTTATGTGTGGTGAAATCGGCGGTACAGACGAAGAAGAATGTGCAGCTTGGATTAAAGAAAACATGACTAAGCCAGTAGTTGGATTTATTGCAGGAATGACCGCTCCTCCGGGTAAGCGCATGGGTCATGCGGGTGCGATTATTTCTGGTGGCCAAGGTACGGCTCAATCAAAGATTGATGCATTGGAAGCAGCAGGCGTATTTGTAACACTGAATCCTTCAGAGATGGGTTCTACTTTGATTAAAGCTTTAGGTTAGATCGAATACTTAGAGAGCATTTTTACTAGATAAAAAGCCCCGTTAGTTAAACTAACAGGGCTTTTTATTGGGGTATTTAAAACTATTTAATAACATTAAAAAGACACCCCCCTACTTTTATATGTTTTCATTTACATAAATGGGAACATGCCCTACGGGGTATTTGTCGTTTTATACCGACATTGTTTCGCTAAAGACTCTGCTGACACCTTCTATTAGATTGCTAATTCTTTCTCCAATATTTCCTAAAATTAAAGAAAAATAAGAAGGAACTAACTCTTTTCATTGGTTTCTCATAATAGAGGGCAAGTATTTGGCTCTGGCTGTTTCCTTTTCAAAAGCAAGTGATATACTTCCGCGCTGAATCTGTGCCGATGTGGCGGAATTGGTAGACGCGCTGGATTCAAAATCCTGTTCCTTCTGGGAGTGTCGGTTCGATTCCGACCATCGGCACCATATTTTTTATTACCATAAGAAATTATTCATGACTAAAAAAGCAACACAAGGCTACTACCTCGAAGATCTATCTGTTGGCATGTCTCACGAAAAGACAATGATTGTTAATGAAGAAAAAATTAACGCATTTGCCGAACTATCAGGTGATTTCAATCCGATCCATACCGATGCTGAGTATGCTGCTACAAGCATGTTTGGTAAGCGTATTGCTCATGGTGCTCTTTCAGCTTCATTGATCTCTGCCATTCTCGGCAATGATCTTCCTGGCCCAGGCGCTATATTTGTTGAATTAAACATGCGTTTTCGTAAACCGGCTTTTATTGATGATGAAGTAACGGCACGCGCTGAAGTCTCAGAAATAAATGAAAAGAATGGTCGTATCAAAATGAAAGTTTCTTGTTTGGTGAATGGTAAAGCGATTATTCGTGGCGAAGCTGGAGTTGTTGTACCTAAGCGCCCTGTTGAAGACGCTTAATTTATATATCTTTCTTTGTAAGACAGCAACATGCAGCTGAGTGACTTCATCTACGAACTACCTCCTGAACTTATCGCACAAGAAGCATTAGTAGATCGTTCTGCTAGTCGCTTGTTACATCTAGATACTGATAATACACCTGCACAAATTCACGATAAACACTTCACTGATATTTTGGATTTAATTAATCCAAACGACTTACTGGTATTCAATAATACTCGCGTCATTCCTGCCCGTTTAATAGGCACTAAAGACACTGGAGGAAAAGTAGAAGTGATGATCGAGCGTGTTTTAGATAATCATCGTGCCTTGGCGCATGTGCGTGCGAATAAATCCCCGAAAGCTGGAGGTAAACTATTACTAGAAAATGTAATTAATGCCGAAGTCATCGAAAGGCATGATACTTTATTCGAAATAGAATTCTTACATGATTCCACAGTTTACGAGTTACTAGAAACTTATGGACACATCCCGTTACCTCCTTATATCGAACGCGATGATACTGAAGATGATAAAGAACGATATCAAACTGTCTTTGCTGAAGAAGTTGGTGCCGTCGCTGCACCTACGGCCGGACTACACTTTACGCCAGAGTTGTTACAAGCTTTAGAAGATAAAGGAGTAGAAACAGCCAAAGTTACATTGCATGTTGGTGCAGGCACATTTTTACCCGTGCGAGTCGATAACCTTGAAGATCACGTGATGCACGCTGAATGGGTTGAAGTTGATCAAACCACTTGTGATGCGGTTGCAGCATGTAAAGCACGCAATGGAAAAGTCGTAGCGGTAGGAACTACCAGCGTTAGAAGCTTAGAATCAGCAGCGAAAAAGACTGGAGTTTTAGAGCCATTCACTGGTGACACGCGCTTATTTATCACACCAGGTTTTAATTTTAACGTTGTCGACGCAATGATCACCAATTTCCATGTGCCAGAATCAACTTTACTTATGTTGGTATCCGCATTTAGTGGCTACGAAAATATCATGAATGCTTACAAACATGCCGTTAAGCAAAAATATCGCTTTTTTAGTTATGGTGATGCGATGTTTCTACAGCAACAATAATAACCTACGTCCTCATTAATTACTTTAAGTAGTTAATTTTCATACTTTTAACTATGATGGTATAAATTAATTCGTTAATTATTCGCCTCTGCAATTCACCAATAAGGTCATACTCATGCAACCCGTTATCAGCTCTACTGGTCTTTGGACTCCTACAGATAAGATCTCGAATGATGAGTTAGTACTCGCGTTCAATGCCTATGTTGATCTTTGGAATAAAGAGAATGTGGCTGCTATTGAAGCGGGTGAAAAACTAGTATTAGACCATTCAAATGCAGAATTCATAGAGAAGGCATCCGGGATTAAATCTCGTTTCGTTATTTCTAAAGCGCCGATTCTAGATCCGACTATTATGTCTCCCATTATCCCTAAGCGCGATAATAGTGAGATTTCCATATTGGCTGAAATTGCAGCTAACGCGGCACAAGATGCTTTAAAAAATGCAGGAAGAAAAGCTGAAGATGTAGATGCCGTTATTGTCGCCTGTTCAAACTTACAGCGTGGTTATCCAGCAATCGCAGTAGAGGTTCAACAAGCATTAGGTGCATCAGGTTTTGCTTTTGATATGAACGTCGCTTGTTCATCAGCCACTTTTGGTATTGAAACAGCGCGTGGTTTGATCATGGCAGGTCAGGCTAAGTCGGTACTCGTATGTAATCCAGAAATATGTACTGCACATTTAAATTTTAAAGATCGTGATAGTCATTTTATTTTTGGCGATGTGGCTACCGCGACATTGGTTGAAGCAGATGATATTGCACCAAAAGAACACTGGGAAATCATTGGTTCTAAATTGGTTACTGAATTTTCGAATAACATCCGCAATAATTTTGGTTTTTTAAACCGTCTTGCTAAAGATGAAGTTGAAGACGAAGGTCTAGCCGCTAAAGGCTTAACAGATAAATTATTCGTTCAAAATGGTCGTTCCGTCTTTAAAGAAGTGGTGCCAATGGTGGCTCAATTAATTTCTGATGAAATGCAAAAAAACGGACTCGATTCAACACAGATAAAGCGTTTATGGTTACACCAAGCTAATCTCAGTATGAATATTTTAATCGCAAAAAAGGTTATGGGTAAAGATGTGGATATCTCCCAAGCACCAGTAGTTCTAGATGAATATGCAAATACTAGTTCTGCAGGTTCGATTATAGCGTTTCATAAACACGCCAGTGATTTTAAGCAAGATGATATAGGACTCATTTGCTCCTTTGGTGCTGGTTACTCAGCTGGTGTTATTTTTATAAAAAAGTGTACTTAATATCTGAGTAAAAAACTAATCATTAATGATTTTCAGGTTTCAGATTTTTTAGCAAGACCTTTGCATTCTTTTATGTTCGAAGGGTTAAAAGAACTCGCACCTTTAGCTTCTACTGCTTTATGGTAAATTTTTGCAGCTTTTTTGCAATGGAGATAACCTGGTTGGTTCGCCGTTTGTACAACACGATGACCTTTCATTTGGGTTTTATAAAAGCTTTTACAGTTTTTTAACATATTTTTATAAAACTTTGAGTCGCACTTTTTCTGTGTCATTCCTGGCATCGCATAACAAACATCATGTTCTAAACAGGCACTTTTGCCGAAAAGATAATTAGCCATTCCAAATCGAGCTTTGATAAAGCCTTTATCGGGAAGATCAGGAAAACTACAAGCACTGCCTTTATCAGCTGCTTTTTTCTTTTTCTTGATTAACTTAGCGCGGCATTTTTTCCCATTTTTCTTTTTAATTAATGCCTTTTTAGCTAGGAATTTACTTTTCATACTGGGTCGCTTGGGACAATGTTTTGGTCCACAAGCTTTGCAACCCTTTATTCCTTTAAAACA
>JBALXO010000045.1:17211-28874 GCA_036960615.1 Cocleimonas sp.
ATTACGTTTGTTCATCGAGTTTTATAAGAAATCACGCGTAGCTTTAGCAATTGTCGCTTCTTCATCCGTTGGAATTACATAAACATCAATTTTTGAATCTGCAGCGCTAATTTTAGTTTCACTATTATTATTAGCGTTTTTATCAAGCTTTACACCTAACCATTCTAGTGACTCACAAATTTGTTCTCGTACAGGTGGCGAATTTTCACCAATACCAGCGGTAAATACAATTGCATCCAACCCATGCATCACAGCGGTTAAATTGCCAATCTCTTCTTTGGCTCGATGACAAAATAACTCAATTGCTTGTTTTGCATCAGGATGATCACTTTTTTGTAAATCACGCATATCGCTACTGATACCTGAAACACCCAACAAGCCAGATTCGTGATAAAGCATCTTTTGGACTTCATCGACGCTTAAGCCTTTTTCTTTGATTAAATGCAGAATCACACCAGCGTCTAACAAACCACAACGTGTGCCCATTACCAAGCCTTCTAAAGTACTAAAGCCCATAGTGGAAGAGACACTTTTACGGTTCTTCATTGCACACATGCTGGTGCCATTACCGAGATGAGCGACTAAAACGCGGCCGTCTGCCTTATCGCCTAAATATTGAGGCAACACGCTAGCAATATATTCATAAGACAAACCATGAAAGCCATAACGGATAATCCCTTCTTCTGTTAATGCTCTTGGAATGGCAAACATCTGTTCAATTTTACTTTGGGTACGATGAAAACTCGTATCAAAACAGGCTACTTGTAATAGTTCTGGCGCATTTGTAGCAATCGCTTCGATTGCTACAATAGAATGTGGCTGATGCAAGGGAGCAAGAGGAATCAAACGCTTCAATTGTTCTAATGATTCAGGAGTTATAATTGTTGGTTTAGTAAAATGGCTACCGCCGTGCACTATACGATGGCCGACTGCGATTGGATTGAATTCTGAATATTTAGTGTGAAGGCGTTCTAACAACTCTTTGATCAGCGAGGCATGAGTAGCATCTTTAGCGATGTCATTAAAGGGAGGCTCAACAGCTAAAGACTCGCCTGCCATTTTTGCTGTTAATTTAGGTCGAACACCAATACCTGACACAACGCCCGAAAGTAACACTTCTGCTTGATTATCTGTCGCAGGATATAAAGCAAATTTGAGGCTAGATGATCCAGAATTAACGATTAAAATGACATCCATTACTGACCTTTACATTTTTAAAAAGTAATATGACAGAGTATCAGTAATAAGGTGTTTTTAAAAATAATGGCCGTAGCACTCGTAAAGTAACTACTTATAAACGATTAAAAGACACCCCCCTACTTATTATGAGTTTTTACTAAACTTACCCTTCGGGTAGTCTTCGCTTTGCACCAACATTGTCTCGCTAAAGCTCGGTTGCCACTTTTACTTCGAGAACAAAAAAGGCCAATAAAACTATTGGCCTTTAAAGAAGAAGAGATATCTTCAGTACAAGTCAGACTGAAGAATCTACTCTTTAATAGATAGCATTGAAGCATAAGAAAACAAATCAGTTTCTAAAGCTCTGGTGACTATTTTCTTTACTGTCTTAGCTTTTTTTACTAGTCTTGGATCTTTTGTCATAAAGCTGGCTTCCAGCAATAGCGCTTCTGCTGAAATTAAAGCACTGTCCGGGAGATGTGCTAGTTGTTTAGTACTAGGTAAAAGGCTGTTTGAATCTTCAATCCAGAAGCCATCTTTATAGAACTTATCCCATGCGATACTCGCGATATCTTGTCCTATCTTTTTGGCATTACTATCGTTGTTTTCGATACCCCAATGCATCAAGCCCCAAGAAACAGCCGCGTAATCGTATAAGCCACCTGGTTTATTATTAGCCGCTGAGCGTCGTAAGGTTTTTCCATCCCATAAGTTTATAAGGAACTTAGAAAGTTTATCTCCTGATTGCTGAAAAGACTTGTCATAGCTTATACCTTTTGCAAACGCAGTAAGCGTGAGCCCGTTCATGCCAGCTAGTAATTTTGTATCTCTTGGGATAACTCGGTTTTTATTTCGATATTGTTTAAGCTTTTTCTTGATACTCGCTACCGTAGTTTGTATTTCAAGTTCTGGTTTCGACATCTGTTTTGCTAACTCTTTGATGTTTAATTTTTGTCTGGGTAAATTTCCCGTCGGATGTTCGTTAGGGCGTGTCATATTCCAGAATGCATTGGCGGTCGTTAATTCACCAGTGGTTAATAATTTCTTAAGATCTGCTTGTTGCCAAAGGTAATAGCCACCTTCTACATTTTTATCATCAACTGCTGACAAACTTGAAATATAAGCATTGCTTGAGCCACGCATTTCATTTTGTAAATAACGCAGTGTTTCTATTGCTGTCTCGCGATACTCGGGCTTGTTATAAACCACTGCGGCGTCAAACAAAGCGATAGGCATTAAGGCATTGGTATAGATCATTTTTTCAAAGTGAGGTGTTTCCCAATCAGGGTCAGTCGTATAGCGATAGAAGCCACCAGCGATTTCATCGTGTAAACCTTGGCTTATTGCTTGATCAAAAGTTAACTGTAAAAAATCATCTGCATCCTCATTTTTTAGTTCACGATTTAATTTTAATAAGGCCATTAGTTTAGGGACTTGAGGAAACTTCATCCGTTCGCCAAAACCACCATTTAAATGATCAGCATATTGCATCGCCGTTTCTACAAACTTACTTTCTAATAGCTTCATGCTAGTGGCGATCGGAAGTTCTTGTTTGTTTAGCATGGTCGCTAAGGTTCCACTCATTTCTTTAGCGCGATTGCTTAGTGATGCAGCTTCCTCGCTCCATTTACCATCGAGTTGATCTAGGACGCTGGAGAAATTCTTCGGGGGAAGGTAAGTCATACCGACAAGAGAATAGCCATCTGGTGTAACAAAAACATTCAACGGCCACCCAGCGGTTCCATTAGTGACTTGTACAAACTCAATGAGTTGCTTATCTAATACAGGACTTAGTTCTCTATCGACTTTTACTGAGATATAGTTTTTATTTAACTTAGTTGCAATAGCCTTATCAGAGAAACTCTCACGTTGCATCACATGGCACCAATGACAGGCGAAGTAACCAACTGATACAAACAGTAATTTATTTTCTTTTTTTGCTCTTTCAATTGCAGGCTCTCCCCACTCAACCCAATCTACAGGATCATTACCGTGTAAGGCTAAATAAGGTGAAGGGTGATTGACTAGAGAGTTTTTTGCAAAGCTTGGAAAGGTGAATAAAAAAAGAGCTAAGATAATTATTTTTTTCATGGGTTGTCCATAAATAATGTGAAAAATTAGTATGCAATTAATTACGAAAAGAATTAAAGAAATTGAATTCTATTATTTCTCTAAATGTTCGTAGTTCAGACTGCAAGTAGAAATATTATTACATAATAAAAATTTAAAAAGACACATCCACTATTTATACAGGCTTGAAATAAACCCATATTTGGATTTTTTCAAAGAGGTATATACTTTTATTAAATTTATTTAAAACGCTATTACGTTTAATAGACGAATGAGAGGGATAGTTTGATTGCATTGATTTAAATTTTTATTTGCGATCGCATCGTAAGTAGTTAGATTTCTCAGAGATGAGCACAATACACTTGGTACTTTTGCAGATGAGCATTAAAAAAGGCCGATTGAATTATCGGCCTTTTTTAATTATTTAATCGACCTAACGACTAAGCTGCAGATAACTGCACCGCACAATACTTAACTTCAGCAATCTTCGCTGATGGATCAAGTGCTGCATTGGTCAACTCATTTGCAGCTGCTTCGTAATAACAGAACGGCATAAACACGGTGCCAACGGGTGAGTTATCACTGATCTTGATCTTC
This sequence comes from Cocleimonas sp., assembly GCA_036960615.1. GTDB lineage: Bacteria > Pseudomonadota > Gammaproteobacteria > Thiotrichales > Thiotrichaceae > Cocleimonas. The sequence goes on from JBALXO010000045.1 coordinate 21,058, forward strand.
GCTTGAATTGAGCCACGACGAGTTGTTAAGCGTAATTGCTCACCTTCACCTAAACCGAGTTTCAATGCATCACGCATATTCACCGAAATCCATGGTTCTGGCTCAAGCGCATCAAGTACTGTTGCACGACGCGTCATACTACCTGTGTGCCAATGTTCTAGCTGACGACCTGTGATCAATACGAATGGGTAATCTGCATCAGGTATTTCATCTGGTGGCACGATGTCTGCTGGTACCAGTTTGGCTCGGCCAGTCGCATTAGGATAACCATTTTTGAAGATGATTGGCTCGCCTGGATCGCCTTCGTTTTCACAAGGGTAAGTGACACTTTCTTCTTCTAAGCGCTCCCATGTAATGCCTGCGATAGAATCCATTGCTTGGCGCATTTCATTGAAGATGTCTTTTGGACCTTCGTAGTTCCAATCAAGACCTAGACGTCTTGCAATCTCTTGAATAATCCACCAATCTTGCTTTGAATCACCTGGTGGTGTTACAGCTGGCCGCGCAAGTTGTACGGTTCTGTCGGAGTTAATGAATGTCCCTAATTTTTCAGGAACTGCAGCTGCAGGAAATACTACATCTGCAAAGAATGCGGTTTCAGTGAGGAACAAGTCCTGCACGATGAAGTGCTCTAACTTAGCCATTGCCGCACGCGCATGGGAAACATCAGGATCAGACATCGCAGGATTTTCACCTTCAACATACATACCTTTAATATTTCCATCGTATGCTTCATTCATCATTTCAACAGTCGTTAAACCAGCCACATCATCCAGCCAGTCAACGTTCCAAAGCTTTTTAAAACGCTCTTGGTTTTCTGGTAAATTAACAGGTTGATAATCAGGGAATACCATCGGAATCAAACCAACATCTGATGAACCCTGTACGTTATTTTGACCACGTAGCGGGTGCAAGCCAGTACCAGCGCGACCTATTTGACCTGTGATCATACAAAGCGAAATCAAACAGCGTGCGTTATCTGTGCCGTGTACGTGCTGTGAAATTCCCATGCCCCAAAGAATCATTGAGTTATCAGCATTCGCGTATAAACGCGCAATATCACGAATTTGATCAGCGCTAACACCACAAATCGGTGACATTTTTTCTGGTGTATAGTCTTTTAGGTGTTCGCTAAGCTTTTCGTAATTTTCGGTGTATTGAGCAATATAATCTTGATCCGCTAAACCTTCGGTAACAATGACATTCATCATCGCGTTCAATAAAGCCACGTCAGATGACGGTTTAAACTGAACATGTTCTGTTGCATGACGTGCTAGCTCAGAACCACGTGGGTCCATTAAGATTAGCTTGGTGCCTTTCTTAATTGCATTTTTCATCCATGTTGCACCAACCGGATGGTTAACCGTAGGATTAGCACCAGTGATGATAATTACATCAGCATATTGTACGTCACCCATTGGGTTTGAAACTGCGCCCGAACCGATACCTTCGAGTAGGGCAACTACTGATGAGGCGTGACATAAACGTGTACAGTGATCGACGTTATTACTGTTAAAACCAGTACGAACGAGTTTTTGGAAGATATAAGCTTCTTCACAACTACCTTTTGCCGAACCCAGACCGGCCAATGCTTTATTGCCGTTTTCTGCCATGATCTTCTTTAGACCATCTGCAGCAAAATCTAGTGCTTCATCCCATGATGCTTCGCGGAATATTTCTAATGGTTTACTTGGATCAAAATCAAGTTTTGCTGTTTTAGGCACATCAGAACGACGAATTAATGGAACCGTTAAACGCTCTGGGTTATTAACATAGTCAAAACCGTAACGTCCTTTAACACATAAACGTCCTTCGTTTGCTGGGCCATTTCTGCCTTCAACATGTAGGATTTTATTGTCTTTAACGTTGTAAGTAAGTAAACAACCCACACCACAATAAGGACAAACCGAATCAACTTTCTTATCTGGCACAATTAAGCCAACGCCGTTTGCAGGCATCAACGCACCTGTCGGACAAGCTTGAACACATTCGCCACAACCGACACAGGTACTTGCACCCATACCATCCATAATATCGAAAGTAATTTGAGTATCTGCGCCGCGTTTGGCAAGACCGATAACATCGTTAACTTGCACATCACGACAGGCACGGACACAGCGCGTACAGTGAATACATGCATCAAGATTTACTGCGATTGCAGGATGCGATAAATCTTGTTTTACCTTCTCGCGTGATTCAAAACGTGCTGGTTGTACGTCTAATTTTTTAGACCAGAGTTGTAACTCATTTTTCAGTGAATAAGTCTCTTCTGGCATATCAGAATTGAGTAATTCCAATACCATTTTTTGTGCATTTAATGAACGCTCATTATTCGAGCTAACTTTCATGCCTGGGCTTGGGTTACGACAACATGACGGTGCTAAAACACGCTCACCATCAATTTCAACCATACAAGAGCGGCAATTGCCGACTTCTTCTAAGCCGTCGGTATAACATAAATGTGGAATTTCAACGCCATGACGTTGTGCCGCTTTTAAGATAGTTTCATCTTGATTCGCGGAGATTGTTGTTCCGTTTAATTCGAACTCAACCGTATCTGACTTTATAACTGCGCTCATGATGACACCCCCCCACTTTTTGTCTCATTTGGGAAATAGGTGATAACTGAATTCATAGGATTCGGAGCAGCTTGCCCTAAACCACAAATTGAAGCATCCATCATTACTGTCGATAACTCAGACATCAAATCCGTATCCCATTCGCCTTGTTCCATCAGCTTAACTGCTTTGGCAGTGCCGACACGACATGGCGTGCATTGGCCACAAGATTCGTGTTTGAAAAAATTCATCGCATTGATTGCTGCATCACGAACTGAATCTTTATCAGAAAGTACGATAACTGCCGCAGAACCGATAAAACAACCGTATTCATTTAACGTATCAAAATCTAACGGAATATCAGCTTTGCTGGCTGGTAAAATACCGCCCGAAGCGCCGCCGGGGAAGTAGCCATAAAGCTCTTGTCCGTCTAGCATGCCGCCGCAATATTCTTCGATTAATTCAAGCAGAGTAATACCTGCTGGCGCAAAGTGAACACCTGGGTTTTTAACGCGACCACTAACAGAGAACGAACGCATACCTTTACGACCATTACGGCCTTGTGAGGTAAACCAATCAGCGCCTTTCTCAACTAGATCACGCACCCAGTAAAGTGATTCCATATTGTGCTCAAGCGTTGGCAGACCAAATAAGCCAACCTCAGCAAGATACGGAGGGCGTAAACGTGGCATGCCGCGTTTGCCTTCAATAGATTCAACCATCGCCGATTCTTCACCACAGATGTAAGCACCGGCCGCACGACGTAAGTGCATTGGTGGAGCATCAGGGTATTTTGCGCGAAGTAATGGGAGTTCTTCTTCAAGTAGAATTTGAATACCTGGATATTCGTCACGCAAGTAAATATAAATTTCAACCGTACCAACCACTTCAGCAGCAATTAGCATGCCTTCAAGAAAACGATGTGGATCACGCTCAAGATAATAACGATCTTTAAATGTACCCGGCTCGCCTTCATCGATATTGATTGCCATCATACGCGGTGCAGCTTGACCGTTTACGATGCGCCATTTACGCCCAACAGGGAAACCTGCGCCACCTAAACCACGTAAGCCTGAATCTTCTAGCGTAGTGAATAATTCTTCATGTGGCTTATCGCCCGCCATGATTTGCTCGTAAAGCACGTAGCCACCGTCGGCAATATAAGCGTCTAAACGAATCGCGCTTGCAGGTGCGACGTCTTCAACGTTTTTAGCATTTACATCCACCATGATGGCATCAGTATTTGCGTTTAATATTGGTTTTTTGCCGACCACTGCAACAGGTGCACTTTCACAGCGACCGATACAAGGAACGCGTTGTACCCGAACATCAGCGCCAACAATGTCTTGTAGTTTAGTGATTAACGCTTCAGAACCCGCCATTTCACAACTAACTGAATCACACACACGAACAGTTAAATCAGCAGGAGCTGTTTCACCTGCTTTAACGATATCAAAGTGGTGATAGAAACTGGCAACTTCGTATACTTCCGCTTGGCTGATTTTCATAATCGTTGCTAAGGCAAGTAAGTGTTGATCTGATAGATGGTGATGTTTGTCTTGAATACGATGTAAGTATTCAATCAACATATCGCGTTGAAGTGGTAGATCTTCAATTAAATTTTGGACTTCGAGTAATGCTTCATGCACTAAAACTCTATCGCGTCGGACGATATTCTTTCTCTTTTTCATCTCTTCTGTACCCATGTGTACGATGTTAGGCACGTGGCTAATTTTCAAAAGATATTCATCCCATGAAACTTAATTAACTCAAGTGAAACTTTTTGCAGTGCTAAAATAGTATAAATAACTAAATTAATAAAGCTTTTAATAAAAGTAATAATACCTAGTTAGTAAAAGCTATATATATTTCTTATATTAACTACAGAACGAACGTTCATTCTACTCTTTTTATTTCTTTATTCAACTCAGTGAAAATTTCTATGATCTCAATGCTTTTTCATGAAAAGCGAGATGCTCACCTATAAATGTAGAAATGAAATGATAACTATGATCGTATCCTTCGTGCATTCTAAGTGTTATGGGAAATTCGGCTTGCTCAGCAGCGTCTTTTAGATTCGCAGGAAGTAACTGATCAGCTAAAAATTCATCATCTAAACCATGATCTATTAAAGTAGGTAGTGGTTCAGCACCTGCTGCAATTAACTTTGTAGCATCATATTCAGCCCAAGTAGACTTGTCTTCACCGAGATAAGCGCCAAAGCAGCCCTCGCCCCAGCCACAGTTAACAGGATTACAAATTGGGGAGAATGCAGAAACCGAACGATACATTTGTGGGTTTTTCAATGCACAAATTAAAGCACCGTGACCACCCATAGAATGACCAGTTACAGAACGTACTCCTGGAATAATAGGGAAGTTAGCTTCAGCAACTGAAATCAGTTCTTCAGTCACATATTGGTACATTTGATAATGTTCAGACCACGGCGCTTGAGTTGCGTTGACGTAAAATCCCGCACCCTTACCAAGATCATAACGATCTTCTTCATCAGGAACATTGTCACCACGAGGGCTTGTATCAGGAATAATGAGTGCGATGCCTAATTCAGATGCATAACGTTGTGCGCCAGCTTTAGTACGAAAGTTGTCATCATTACAGGTTAAACCAGATAACCAATAAACCGCAGGAACATTTTCGTTTTCAGCCAAGGGTGGCAGATAAACAGAAAACGTCATTTCACAGGACAAACTTTTTGATTCGTGTGTGTGACGTGATAGGAAACCGCCGAATTCTTTTACGCTTTCGATTTGTTTGATAGACATTGAATCACCTTTCTATATTTTAATATTAATACGTTATATACAAAAATGGGGGAGTGTATATGACACCCCCCCACTTTTTAGCTGTTTTCCAATTACTCCAAATATTATTGGAGTATCGTATTAGAAAATAATAACCGAACGAATACTCTCGCCGCTATGCATTAAATCAAATGCTGTGTTTATATCTTCTAACGGCATAGTGTGTGTTACTAAACTATCCAGCTCGATTTCGCCAGCCATATAACGGTCAACATAACCTGGTAATTCAGTTCTACCTTTTACGCCACCAAATGCAGTGCCTTTCCAAGTACGACCAACCACTAAGTTGAACGGACGAGTTTCAATAACTTGACCTGCGCCAGCAACACCGATTACGGTAGAAACACCCCAACCCATATGCGTACATTCTAAAGCGTCGCGCATTACCTGTGTATTACCAATACACTCGAAAGAATAGTCCGGCCCACCATCGAAAGTATCCTGCATGTATTCTACAAAAGTACCGTCTTTGATATCATTAGGGTTAACAAAATCAGTACAACCTAATTGCTTTGCAAACTCGAACTTATCAGGGTTTATATCGATACCAATGATTCTTTCAGCGCCTGCCATAACTGCGCCTTGAATACATGATAAGCCAATGCCACCAAGCCCAAATACGGCAACGGTAGATCCGGCTTCAACTTTTGCAGTATTTAAAACTGCGCCGATACCCGTAGTTACACCACAACCAAGTAAGCAGGCTTTATCTAGAGGTGCTGCTTTGTTGATCTTTGCCAATGCGATTTCAGGTACAACGGTGTATTCAGAAAAAGTAGAACACCCCATATAATGAAATATATCTTTGCCGCCTTGCGAGAAACGACGTGTGCCGTCAGGCATATAACCTGTCCAGATTGTTCCAGCAATTTTCTGACAAAGATTAGACTTTGTAGATTTACAGAATTTACACTCGCCACATTCTGCAATATAAAGCGGGATAACGTGGTCACCAACTTTAAGATCTTTAACGCCAGGGCCAACTTCAACGACTTCACAGCCACCTTCATGGCCAAGAATACAAGGGAATGAACCTTCAGGATCTTCGCCTGAAAGGGTAAAGGCATCTGTATGACAAACGCCCGAAGCGATAACTTTAAGCAGAACTTCGCCTTGTTTAGGGCCCATTACTTCTACTTGTTCAATTTCTAGAGGCTTTTTAGCTTCCCATGCAACTGCTGCATTACATTTCATATTGTTTCTCCAACATTGGTTATATTTAATTCGAAATTTCTTCTTTAAGCACCTGTAAAATATGTTCTGCAGGTAGCCCAAATGGGATTAAATGGATAAGTTTACCTTGCTCATCAATTACGTATAAGTTTGCACTATGATCTACTAGATAGTAATCACTATTTTCTTTGCGCGAATGAATTTTACTTTGAACTCGGTAAGCTTTAGTTACTTTTGCAATTTCATCCTTTGTGCCTGTTAGACCAATAAGGTGTGGACTAAAATATGGAACATATTCCTTTAGCTTCTCCACCGTATCGCGCTCAGGATCTACGGTGATAAATAAAGCACTAACCTTATTACTAGCAATGTCGCTGTCATTACCTAGCTGTTTTAATAACTTAGCCATCGTCGCTAGTTCAGTCGGGCAAATATCTGGACAAGAAGTATAGCCAAAAAATAACATGACTAACTTGCCACGCAACTGCTCTAGCTCAAAGCGTTTTTTGTTGTGATCAGTTAATGTGAAATCTCCACCAATAATTGATTGTTTATTAGTTTGATCCTCTTTTGCAGATAAAAGGGTACTGAATAATAATAGAAAAGTAAGTGATGCAGTCATTGAGACTTCAAGTAATAGATTTTTTAATAGACTAATATTCGAGAACCTAATCATTTAGAAATCTCATGTACCCAATTAGGATCATTTTTGGTTAGATCACCTACAGGTGCCGCGAATGCATCAGATACCAATACATCAACATTGCTACCCGTTAGTGATTTCAAAAATGCGACTAATTCTTCTTGTTCATCATCGGTGAGATTTAAAGGGTTTATACGTGGATCTTGAAGTGTGTTTTCAACCCCACCTTTATTATAAAAACTGATTACATCTTCCAAATTACTTAATGAACCGTTATGCATGTAAGGAGCGGTAAGAGTGACATTACGTAAACTAGGCGTTTTATATTTCCAGCGATCATTTGGATTCTGCGTGATTTCGTACAAACCAGTATCTGCAGGTGTTTTTTCTCCTACAGAATCAATGATGGAAGTATCCACGTCAACAAATACTCCCGGTGCTAAAATGACTCTCTCGGTGGCTGGTCTTATTCCCATAGACTCGTTGAAACCAATACCCGTATTATGCATTTGGTTATCGGTAAATAAGGCAAAGTCTTTATCGATGATATGGCAAGAAGAGCAGTTGCCTTTACCTGTGAATAGCTTAAAGCCACGTTTGGCTCTTTCACTTAGTGCTTTT
>JBALXO010000046.1:0-8650 GCA_036960615.1 Cocleimonas sp.
CAAAAAAAAACCGAGTAGTAACTCGGTTTTTTCTATAAATATTTGTAAGGTTAACTCCACTCAAGCGCCCCACCAGTCTGATACTCAGTAACTCGAGTTTCAAAGAAGTTCTTCTCTTTCTTCATATTCGCTTGCTCGTCTAACCATGCTGAGCGATTTTGTGCGCCTGGGAACGGCTCTTCTAAAGCGAGTTGGCGTGCGCGGCGATTAGCGATGAAGCGGAATTGCTCGATGTGGTCTTCGGCGGTGTAGCCTAGGATCGGATTTCTAAGAATGAAGTGCGCGTAGGCTATTTCGGCTGCTTCGGCTTCATCCCACATTTTGCGGATTTCTTTTGGATCAAGCGTTACGTCGTTTTCAAGCATGATTTGCTTAACTACGCGGATACCAAATGATGCATGCATGACTTCGTCGCGCATGATGTATTGCAATTGCTCTGAGGTGCCTTTCATCAAGCCACGACGTTGTAGCGAGAAGATTGGCGTGAAGCCGTTGTAGAACCATGTACCTTCAAAAATACCTGCGAAGAAGATGTATGACATAACAAATTCATTTAGGTCATCTGGGTTCTTTAGGTCCATGTCGTGACGCATTGCTGAGTCTAGTCGACGATTCGCTAGTTGGATTTTTCCGTTTAGCGCTGGCTCTACTCTGTAGCGATTGTATATTTCACTTTGGTCTAGACCAATGGTTTCGATACAGTGCTGGTATGTCCATGTGTGTAAAGCTTCTTCGTATACTTGGCGCGCTTGGTAAATTTGTAGTTCTGGCGCTGTCATTTTTTCCATTACTGCAAGGCCGATATTGCGCATTGCGATGATGTCTGACGTTGTTAGGTATGCGAGTACATTGGTGTAAACGTGCTTTTCATTATCATTTAGCTTGTGATGAAAATCTTGTACGTCTTGCGCCATGTTGATGTCGAGTGGCGTCCAATGGTTTTTGTTTGCGTTTAGGAAGTACTCCCATGCCCACGGGTATTTAAACGGTGCTAGCTGATTTACGTCAGCTTCGCCATTGATTACGCGCTTGTCACTTGCTTTTACAGGTGCAATTGAATTAGCTAACGCCTCTTGCGATGATTGGGCCTGCTCAGCTTCTTCTTTCTGAATGCCATCAAGTGCAGTTTCTGCTAATTTTTCATCAGCATCTGAGACTAATTTTACAGTCTCTGCTACCTCTGGCAAATTAACGCCAGTGTCTTCAAACGACATATCACCAATGACTTCACTGGTTGCATAAGATGCTGCCAGTGTTTGTGGTTCAGCTGATCTTACTACTGGAGCAGGTTTAGCTAATGGTGGTGGTGTCGATGTTGCTGCTGTTGTCTTGCTTAATGGATCGTCCCAATTGAGCATTATATATTCTCCGCTTATTACGTACTTTACTAGCCCGTGCTGTTGTTGTTTTTGTAGGTCGGTTTGATTTTGACTTAGTCATAATAATTACCGCACTTCCTTGTTTTTATTGCATCGTTACATCACAGTAATAAAGCAATAAGTTAATAATTTGGTGCCTCTCTGTTAAAGGGGAGAAGCGTTCCCTTCGATGTTTCTTTAATTTGTTTCTTTTCTAAAAACACCCGGAGCTTTGCATAAATTCTATTTACGTTTTTAAACAACAAAAACCTAATATCATTCAAAGTAGGGGGGTGTCTTTTTAATCTATTCTAAATCTTGTTTACCAGTCTGATACTCATTAATTCGAGTATCAGAGAAGTTATTTTCTTTTTTGATCATATTTATAAACTGATATAAAAAGCACAGTCAGTGGAATCCAAGCAAGACAATATAAAAACCAATTCAATGATAAAACAGGCAAATACAGATGCCAGGCAGAATAAAAAATTGCCATCGAACTGACAGATAATATTAATATCATCTTATATTTTCCCCAATCTGCTCAAATCAATCCTTATATAGTTTGTTAAATATAAATAATCGTATTCTTCTCTTTCTTTATGACCACTTTTCCTGGTGCATGAATTTGTATTGGTAGCTAGGCGCAAGGTTCTCGAAAGCTGGGAGCATACTAAAGTATGTGATCAGCTCGAGAGGTTCTTGCAACAACGCTAACGATGCAAAGTCAGGTGCCAGATTACTGGCACGCGTCGCAGTCTGGATCTAGTATGCTACATGCCGCTGGCGCTGCTGACCCAACTTGCGCTGGAGCCTCTGGTGCAGAACTAACAACATTACTACTAGACTCTTCGCTCTTCTCCATTGCCGTCGCACCCATTGAGCGCAAGTAGTACGTAGTTTTAAGGCCACGAACCCAAGCAAGCTTATACAGATTATCTAGCTTTTTGCCAGAAGGCTCTTGCATATAAAGGTTTAGTGACTGACCTTGGTCGATCCATTTTTGACGGCGACTTCCAGCTTCAACTAACCAACGTGCGTCAACTTCAAACGCGGTTTGGTATTTAGCTTTGATGCCTTCTGGGACACGATCGATTTGCTGCACACTGCCATCGAAGTATTTAAGATCGTTGATCATTACTTCGTCCCAGATGCCTAGGCTCTTTAGTTCTTCAACTAGGTATGGGTTAACCACTGTGAACTCACCAGACAGATTCGATTTAACGAACAAGTTTTGGTAAGTCGGCTCGATTGACTGACTCACACCACAAATATTCGAGATAGTTGCAGTCGGTGCGATTGCCATGGTGTTTGAGTTACGCATGCCGTGCTTTTTAACTTGCTTGCGTAAGCCGTCCCAATCTAAAGTTTGAGATTTATCGACTTGGTAATATTCTCCGCGTTGCTCTTCCATGAGCTCAATCGAATCGATTGGCAGAATTCCTTTGCTCCATAAAGAGCCTTCGTAACTTGGGTAAGTTCCGCGCTCTTCTGCTAAATCCGATGAAGTTTTGATAGCGAAGTATGAAACCGCTTCCATGCTGCGGTCTGCAAACTCTACTGCTTCATCAGAGGCATAAGGGATATCTTGTTTATATAAAGCATCTTGGAAGCCCATTAGACCTAAGCCTACTGGACGATGCTGCATGTTTGAGTTACGCGCTTGTGGCACGCTGTAATAGTTGTACTCAATTACGTTGTCTAGCATACGCATTGCAGTAGTGATGGTTGCTTCTAACATTTTCATGTCAACGCCATCAGCGGTAGTGTGCTTAGCAATGTTAACTGAACCTAGGTTACATACTGCGATTTCTTCATCGTTAGTGTGTAGCATGATTTCAGTACATAGGTTTGAGCTGTGTACTACGCCTACATGTTGGTTGCTGTAACGGATGTTACAAGGATCTTTAAAGGTGATCCAAGGATGACCCGTTTCAAACAACATACCTAGCATTTTGCGCCAAAGATCAATCGCTTTAACTTTCTTGAAGAGGTTGATGTCACCGCGTGCTGCTTTTTCTTCGTAGCCTTCGTAAGCTGTTTTGAATGCTTTACCGACTAGGTCGTGAAGGTCTGGCACTTCTTCTGGTGAGAATAGTGTCCATTCGCCTTCTTCTGCAACGCGTTGCATAAATAGATCAGGAATCCAGTTAGCTGAGTTCATGTCGTGAGTACGACGGCGCTCATCACCGGTATTTTTACGAAGCTCGATGAACTCTTCGATGTCTACGTGCCATGTTTCTAGATAAGCACAGATTGCACCTTTACGCTTGCCACCTTGATTTACTGCAACCGCAGTATCATTAGTAACTTTTAAGAAAGGTACAACCCCCTGAGATTTCCCGTTTGTGCCTTTGATATGAGACCCTAGACCACGCACACGCGTCCAGTCATTTCCTAAACCACCGGCGTACTTGGAGAGCATTGCATCGTCTTTAATAGAACTATAGATTCCATCAAGACTGTCTGGCACGGTAGTAAGATAACAGGAAGAGAGCTGGGGACGACGCGTTCCCGAATTAAACAGGGTAGGCGTGCTACTCATAAAGTTGAAACTGGAAAGGAGGTTGTAAAACTCGATTGCACGTTCTTCGCGGTTGACTTCGTTAATAGCCAAGCCCATTGAAACGCGCATAAAAAAGATTTGTGGTAATTCGAAACGAATCTCGCCTTCAGTGTGAATGAAGTAACGGTCGTATAGTGTTTGTAAACCAAGGTATGTGAAATGCTGGTCACGTTCTGGCTTAAGTGCTTCGCCTAGGCGAGTTAAGTCATAACGAGTCAGTTCTTCGTCAAGCAGTTCAAGCTCAACCGCTTTTTTGATGTATTTCTTTAAAGTAGCAGGATAACGTTTTGTCATTTCTGCTTGGGTCGCTTCGGTGTGGCGACCATTAAGGTAAGTCAGACCTTCTGTGCGTAGGTTGTCTAGTAATAGACGCGCAGCTACGATTGAGTAGTTTGAATCTTTCTCAATCTTGCCGCGCGTAGCCATTACTACTGCAGAACCGACATCCTCTTCCGGGATGCCATCAAATATATTCCGCAAAGCCTCCTTTTCGACAGTATCTTTGTCGACTCCATCTAAACCCAAGACTGCTTCTGCAATAACTTTGCGTAGGCGGTTTTGATCTAATGGCTTGGTGTCCCCATTTGATGTGGTGATGTTGATTGTTGATTTTTTGCTTTCTTTTTTGTTGTCTGAAGTCTCGGCTTTTTCAGCACGAGTATTTGCACGGTCTTCACGATAGATAACGTAAGCGCGTGCAATTTTGCGTTCGCCCGAACGCATTAAGGCTAATTCTACTTGGTCTTGAATGTCTTCAATGTGAACCACGCCACCATCAGGCATACGACGGAAAAGACTATCGTTCACTTGAACCGCTAATTTTTTAACGGTGTCATGAATACGTGATGAAGCAGCGGCAGTACCACCTTCAACACTGAGAAATGCTTTAGTTAATGCAACTTCAATTTTACTGGTATCAAAAGGCGTTACTTTGCCATTACGACGCACGACTTTGAAAATAGCATCTTCAGCAGGTGTAGTGCGTGACATTTGCTCGTCTATAGCGCCTGTAACAACATTGTTTTGACCGTTATCTTGTAAGTTGACTTCGTTTGCTAGGCCGTCACCTGAAACTGGTTGCATGGTATTTCTCCGATAAAATGAAGTGTCACTGATAAATCAGCCTTATTTGACTGATTTCAATGATGACTCCATTGAAATTTGTTTAAAATATGTTGTTAAATAGTTACGCTTTGATCTTTCGGAGACATTCTTTATTGAATAATACTCGTCCTTGAATACTTCGCGTTGCATAGCCTTGGTAATTCCTTAAGGTGATGATTGCTTAGCTACCTTTCCTTATGGTTTTACTTCGACTTTCTTTATTTGTATCTTTTTGTATGTCTCTTTTATTAGTATTACTAATAAAATTTACTATTAATTTATGTTCTTCCTGTCCACTGCTGATTTATTGTTAATAATTTTTCGTTAGCCAATTAAATCAGCTATCAATAACCATACCAATGTCTGTGTTTTTAAAGTCGTTATTGAAACGATATAAACTTAAAAACAAAGTGTCTGTGTGGGCATAAATAATAGTTCGTATACTATAGAGTGTGGTTAGGCTCATCGTCAAGCACAACATGTTGTGTTTATGTGTTTTAGATGTTGTTCATACCTTGTGGATAACTTGGGTAAAACTCTGCTATTTCAGGCTTTACGACTTGTGCTGAATTTTGTGATGATTAAATAAAAAAATAAAACTTTTTTTGGGTTAGAATTCACTCAATGAAAACAAATGGATAGCAATAAATCATGTCATATCAAGTTACTTTAAAACCCAGTGAGCACTCATTTACTGTTGAAGAAAATGAATTTATCTTGGATGCAGCCTTGCGCCAAGGAATTGCATTTCCTTACCAATGTAAAACGGGTTCTTGCGCAACTTGTTTGGGTAAAGTGACTTCTGGTGAGATTCATTATCCGGATGGTTTGCCACTCACTGTAATGGAGCATGAACACGAACAAGGTAGAGCGGTTTTTTGTGTATCTGTAGCGAAATCAGATTTAGAACTTGAAGTGAACGAGATTGATAGTAATAGCGATGTACAAATTAAAATGTTACCAGCACGAGTCAATTCTTTAAAACGCTTAGCTGATGATGTGATGGAAATGACTTTGAAATTACCCGCATCAGAGAGAATGAATTTCTATGCAGGGCAATATATCGAATTCATTATGCGTGATAAATCTCGTCGTGCTTATTCGGTGGCAAACTCCCCTTCTAATGATGAATATCTAGAATTACATATACGCCAAGTACCCGATGGCATATTTAGCAATCATGTCTTTGATAGCATGAAAGAAAAAGCCATGGTTAGAATAGAGGGGCCGTTTGGTAATTTTTATATTCGTGATACTTCAAACCGCCCTTTAGTTATGGTCGCAGGTGGTACTGGTTTTGCGCCGATCAAGTCGATCTTAGAAAAACTTATTGAAAAAGGGGACACACGCCCTGTTGAATTGTATTGGGGCGCTCGAGCTAAAGCGGATTTGTACCGTGCTGATTTGGCAGAGAAGTGGGCATTTCAATATGAGCACATTAATTACATTCCGGTACTGTCAGAGTCTAAAGACGAAGACAATTGGCAAGGTCGCACAGGCTTTGTGCATGAAGCTGTCGCAGAGGATATAGCTAACATAGGTGCTTATGACGTTTATATGGCAGGTCCGCCAGTAATGGTTAATGCAGCGAAAGAGAAATTCTCTGCACAAGGTTTGCCCGTTGATCAGTTGTATTCAGATTCTTTTGAGCATGCTGCTGCTTTGTAAAACTTGCATCGTTTAGATGCTTAACATTTAGTTTAAAAGACACCCCCCACCTTTTTACCCGTTTCTAAAAACAGGCCAAAAGGTGGGGGGTGTCTTTTTTATTCCATTTATCTTAAAAAAAGACTTATCCAAGTTTTTAGGTTTAAGCTGTCGGGGAAAATAATTAACGTGAGTTACTTAGGTAAAACTGAAGCTAGTTATAGATAAATTTAATCTAACTTCCCGTTGATTTATTGTCTCGATTAACAAGATAAGTTCGCATCTTACTGAAACATAAATAAAAAGAGCATTTGCTTTATATCTTCAATCTCTTTCTAAATATTTTTATTAAAACCCTTGACAAATTAGTAGTGTAAACTTGTCCACAAAATCTGTGGATAACTCTGTGTATATCATAGTGAATTATAGGCGTAGCAGTCATGTTAGCGAGCTTCTTGGTAGATTGCTTAATTTTTAACCATTTTTTATTCTAATTAAAATCAACGACTTATGGTGATTTTATGTGAAATAAAGGTAAAATAAAGACGAAATGTGAATTTTTGTTAAAAAGTATTCCATTTTGTACCGCTTGTGTATAACAGCAAATTAATTTGAATAGCGAATGGTTAACGTAAGTGCTTGTTAAGTTTGGGTTAAGGCACAATTTAAAGATAACTTTAAGATAATTTTGGACTAAAAATATGGGCAATAAACAGCCTCAAGTTGGCTTTGTAAGTTTGGGATGTCCCAAAGCACTTGTCGACTCAGAAAGAATACTCACTCAATTAAAAACCGAAGGTTATGGGATTACTCCTGAGTACAAAGATGCCGACGTAGTTGTTATCAATACCTGTGGGTTTATTGATAGCGCCGTTGAAGAATCTTTGGATGCGATTGGTGAAGCTATAAGAGAAAATGGTAAAGTTATCGTAACGGGCTGTTTGGGTGCTGAGTCAGACAAGGTTCTTGCAGCGCATCCTGAAGTGTTAGCCGTCACAGGTCCTGCTGCCTATGAAGCAGTGATGGGAGCGGTGCATGAGCAACTTAAGCCACCGCATGATCCTTTTTTAGATTTAGTTCCACCACAAGGCATAAAGCTAACACCTAAGCATTATGCTTATCTGAAAATATCTGAAGGCTGTAACCATCGTTGTACTTTTTGCATTATTCCTTCATTGCGCGGTGATTTAGTCAGTCGTCCAATTGGCGATGTAATGCAAGAAGCAGAAAACCTAGTGAACTCTGGCGTTAAAGAGTTACTGGTTGTTTCTCAAGATACCAGTGCTTATGGTATTGATACCAAATATCAAACCGGTTTTTGGAATGGTCGCCCGGTTAAATCTCATATTCAACAATTAGCTGAATCTTTAGGTGAGTTGGATGCCTGGGTACGTTTACATTATGTATATCCTTATCCGCATGTTGATAAGCTAATTCCTTTAATGGCAGAGAATGCTGAGAACAAAGGTATCCTTCCTTATTTAGATATTCCGTTTCAACACGCAAGTCACCGAATATTAAA
Organism: Cocleimonas sp.; assembly: GCA_036960615.1. Taxonomy (GTDB): domain Bacteria; phylum Pseudomonadota; class Gammaproteobacteria; order Thiotrichales; family Thiotrichaceae; genus Cocleimonas. The sequence goes on from JBALXO010000046.1 coordinate 8,198, forward strand.
AGATATGCGTCGTCCTGCACATGCAGAGAAGGTATTGAGCAGAATTCAAAACTGGCGTGCGATGTGTCCTGATATTACGATTCGTAGTACCTTTATCGCGGGATTTCCTGGTGAAACGGAAGAAGACTTTGAGCTTTTGCTAGATTTTATTCGAGAAGCACAACTCAATCGTGTTGGTTGTTTTGCTTATTCTGAAGTAGATGGTGCCGTTTCTAATGATTTACCTAATCATGTACCAGAAGACGAAAAGCAACATCGCTTAGAACGCTTTATGGAAGTTCAGGCTGAAATCAGTGCGAATAAATTGGCTGCTAAAATTGGCCAACGGATGACTGTGTTAACAGATGATACGGTACAAGGTGATACAGAAGCTGAAGATTTGACTATGGCTCGAAGTAGTAGCGATGCCCCTGAAATTGATGGTTTGGTTTATATACAAGGTGAGATGTTGGA
>JBALXO010000046.1:8750-10070 GCA_036960615.1 Cocleimonas sp.
ACTCTGCCATTTCTAATAACAACTGGGGTTCCATCAAACTTGGTAAATTGGAATCCTTCAAATTGCTCATTAAACGTAATCGAGTAATCTCTTAGCAGGCCGATCGCTTGTTGTTCACCAACTTCAAGACCCTCAACACCATCTGAACGATAGTGCACACCTGCAGCGTCTCGACCTAGTGTAATGTTAGCAGCCAACTTGTTTATCTCGCCGCCAACTGTAAGCGTATCGCTACCTGTGTATGCTTGTTTGACCGTGCCTCCAGTTGTAACTTCTTCTGGGTTGGATATTAAAGCAGACTCATCAAATAGCGCTTTTAGCACCGTAGAACAGGCTCCTGCAACAGTCGAATGTCCTGCTGGGTAAGCTGGATGCGTTGGAGATCCTTCCACATAGGCCATAGGCAAGAAGTGACTACCGGTGTTTGAATAAACTTGAGCTATCGCTGCAGAATTTAAAATCTCTGAACTTATCTCATAATTTCGGTGGTTGTTGATTTTATGGTGAACACGTCCTCCAAATTCCTCTGGACGTAAACGACGGTGTACCTGCCATTTGTGGTACCAAGCGCCTTGAAGTGCAAGGTTTGCTGCTTGTGTAAGCAAGTCAAAAATCATTGGCCCACCAAAAGAGGTGAATGCACCTTCGTTTGGAAGAGCTAGGTAGGGGTTATTGTTATCAAGTGGTGAACCAGAACCAAGCATGATGAGTGATGCGTTAAAGTAAGCCTGAAAAAGAGCGTCACCATGTACATATTCACCTAGTGAACGGCTATTATGAATATATCGACGTCCACCATCATCAACAGTAGCTATCTCACTCACGCCACCGTTTTGGACAGTCAACCATGTATCATTGTCTGTCATAAAATCTTCGCCAGCTGCATTTGAGTTATACTTCTGCTCAATTAGGCTAGGTCCGTAGGGCACGTCTTTTATCAAAAACTGACTGATATAGTCTCCGGCCAGATCATCCGCTGTTTCTCCACGAAATATCGTTTCAAAAGTAACTTTCCCACCTTGTTTTGGGCCGACTGTTCTAGTGAAGTTATTCAAATCTGTTAGAGCATTTGCTATGTCTGGATTGCTTCCATAGTCATTAAAATCAACATCTCTTGTTAGTGCCAGCCAATAAAGCTCTCCCATTTCTGCCGCGGTTGTTTTGCTGCGAAAAGTTGGAGCTTTAGGCATGCGAGTTGCGTAGCCATCTGTACCAGTTAAAGGAAATCTGTCTGAACCCTGCGGATTAGCCAGCTTCCTAGTTGCTCCTGAAGCAAGATTAATCGCATTAAAATCTGATTGCCTTTGAGTTCTCAATGCT
>JBALXO010000046.1:10170-28734 GCA_036960615.1 Cocleimonas sp.
TAAATTAGCGACTAAAATTGGTCAATGAATCACTGTATTAACAGATGATACAGTGCAAGGTGATACCTAACCATGGCTCGAAATAGTAGCGATGCGTCAGAAATTGACGGCTTGGTTTATATACATGGGCAAATGATAGAGTCAGGATGATTTACTTAAGTTGAAATTACTCATTCTGATGAGCATGATCTGTGAATTAAGTTACTGGAATAATGTATTTTAAAGCTGGGATTAAATAAAAACATCAGTCGAGACATTGTCGAGACAACGAAGGAGCATCGCGACGCCGACCTGAAAGGCGAGTGAAACGAGTCAAAAGTAGGGGGTGTCTTTTAATAAGCTATATATAAAAATATGAGATTACTATTTTATTTAAAAAAGATTCAAGAACAAAAGATAAGTTGATGGTAGATAACTAAGGAGGATTAAAACACCACTTTTTTATACCTTTTGTTCTTGATACAAGTCAGATCCCGTTAATCTGACATTTACTACGATTATTATTATTTAATTTTTTCGAATAATGGAAATAGTTAAGCCACTTTATTTTTTGCTTGTTTTGAATCGTTAATAGTAACGACTTGATTGTCTGTAATATCCCCTTGTTCAGATACACTTTTAAGAATTTGTTTTTTTTTATTCTCACTTTTTTTACCATGTCTGTCATATAAAAAACGTAACACGGCATGTCGACAATGGTTGTATTCCTTGCTCTCAGATACAGCTAGTCGCTCACGAGGCTTTGGGATATCTACTTCCAAAATATCTCCAACAGTCGCAGCGGGACCATTAGTCATCATAACAATACGATCTGATAGCAACACGGCTTCATCAACATCGTGAGTTACCATTAACATGGTATTGCCGAGGTTGGCTTGGATCTCCATAACCGAATCTTGAAGGTGTGCGCGTGTCAACGCATCCAAAGCTCCAAAGGGTTCATCGAGCAATAGTACTTCTGGCTCCATGGCTAAGGCTCTGGCGATTCCCACACGTTGTTTCATGCCGCCAGAAATCTCATCTGGTCGTTTATTTAAGGCATGTTCCATATGGACTAATTCCATATTGTGTTCAATCCAATCTTTCATTTCAGCTTTGGTTTTTTTGCCTTTAAATATTGTTTTTACGGCTAATTCAACATTTTCATAAGCGGTCAACCAAGGGAGTAGAGAGTGGTTTTGAAATACCATAGCGCGCTCAGGACCGGGATCTATAACTTCTTTACCATTTAAAATCACGCCACCGGCAGTTGCTTGATACAAGCCTGCAACAATATTTAATACGGTTGATTTACCGCAACCCGAATGACCAATAATCGATACAAACTCACCTTTTTTAACTTTTAAATTAACATTTTCTAAGGCTCGAAAAGGTCCATTAGGAGTAGGGAAGTCCATGTTGACGCCCGTAATTTCTAAATGAGTATTGTTCATTTCATTGTCCTCATATCGTTCCTACTCTCATGTCGATTTCCATAGTCGGTTAACGTAAAGATACTGATTTATCCCACGACACTTTGCTTTGTAAGAACAACATTATTCTGTCAAGTAAGAAGCCGATTAATCCGATCACAACAACTGCTACCATGATGCGACTCAATGAGTTTGAGCTACCGTTTTGAAACTCATCCCATACAAACTTACCTAGCCCCGGGTTTTGTGAAAGCATTTCTGCAGCTATCAAAACCATCCATGCAATACCTAATGACAAACGAAGTCCTGTAAAAATCATTGGGATAGCCGATGGCAAAACTATTTTTCTAACGTGTGTCCACCAGCTCAAACGTAAAACATGGCTGACATTTTGTAAGTCCTTACTGACGTTAGTCACCCCAACAGCAGTGCTAATGATGGTTGGCCATAAGCAACATAAAAGTACCGTAATAGCTGAATTCAAAAAGGATTTATCAAACCAAGCATCGTCTGATGTTACATAAGTTGCACTAACAATCATTGTTACTATCGGCAACCAAGCCAGCGGAGATACGGGCTTAAATATTTGTACCAAGGGGTTTAATGCGGCATAAAACGTTTTACTTAAGCCAGCGACAATACCAATCGGTATTGCGATGATTGATGCTAGTAAAAACCCTGCCATAACCGTCACAATACTGGTTATGATTTGATCGAAAAACGTTGGGTTTCCAGCATATTGTCTGATTTTTACTTTTGCATTTGGATCTTTGACTAGTTTTTTTGCGTTGCGAGTTTCTTGTCTGTCATAAAAAGCGACTTGTTTTTGACGCTCATTTTGATGTTCATCAACTAAGGCTAAAAATTGAGAATAAACTTGTTTTGGGCCAGGCACAGCACCTAAGGAAGTAACAACTTTAGGTGCTAATATTCCCCACAGTATTAGAAAAATTAAAACCCCGATAATAGGTGTGGTAATTTCTGCGAATATTTTTTTAAAGTATTCGCTATTAAATGTTCGACTTTCTATGCTTTGACTACTACTCATAGTGACTCTCTGAATATTCTAAAAAACCCCTCACCCAAGGGTGAGAGTTAAACGGAGTATTCTTATCCTTTGTCGTCGCCTTTTAAGCCAATTTTGAATGACTCTATATAAGCATTTGGTTTGCTACCATCGTATGTAAGTCCATCGATAAACTCGTTCTGTGAGGGTTTGAAGCCTGTTTCTGTCGCGAAGTCAGGAAATTCATTCGCTTTTAGTTTTCCTTCTGCAATCAATGCTTCTGCTGCTATCTTGTAAATTTCAGGCTTATAAACTTTTTTAGCGATATCCGTATACCAGCCATCAGACTTCTTTTCGTCAATCTGTCCCCAGCGTCTCATTTGGGTTAAGTACCAGATAGCATCTGAGTAAAAAGGGTAGGTAGCGTTATAACGGAAGAACACATTAAAGTCGGGTATTTCACGTTTATCGCCTTTTTCGTATTCAAAGGTGCCCGTCATAGAATTAGCAATCACCTCAACATCAGCACCCACATAGTTAGGCTGCGCAAGAATTTTTACTGCTTCCATTCTATTTTTATTGTTATCTTCATCCAACCATTTGGCCGCTCGAATCATGGCTTTTACGATACGAATGGTGGTATTTGGATATTTCTTGGTGAATTCATCCGTCATACCGAATACTTTCTCTGGATTATTTTTCCAAATTTCATAATCAGTCACCACAGGGACGCCGATACCTTTAAATACAGCTTGTTGATTCCATGGTTCACCAACGCAATAACCGTCGATAGTACCTGCTTCCATTGTTGATGGCATTTGTGGTGGAGGCGTTACCGAAAGCTGAACGTCAGCTTGTAACTGTCCTTTAATATCACCCTTTGATGGCGCGTAATAGCCCGGATGTAAACCACCCGCTGCTAGCCAGTAGCGCAATTCGTAGTTATGCGTAGAAACAGGGAACACCATTCCCATTTTAAATGCTTTACCTTTATCTTTATAAGATTCAACAACAGGCTTTAGAGCATCTGCCTTGATAGGGTGGACTGGTTTTCCATCTTTATATTCAACGTGCTTTTTCATTTCGGCCCAAACAGCATTGGAAACCGTAATCCCATTTCCGTTTAAATCCATCGAGAAGGGAGTAACAATGTGAGCTTTTGTACCATATCCGATGGTGGCCGCTAAAGGTTGACCCGCTAACATATGAGCGCCGTCAAGCTGGCCGTCAATTACCCCATCGAGTAATACTTTCCAGTTCGCTTGCGCTTCAAGATTGACAAAAAGACCTTCATCTTCGAAGTAGCCTTTTTCATAAGCAATTGCTAAAGGGGCCATGTCGGTTAACTTTATAAACCCAAATTTAAGATCTTCTTTTTCCGGCTCGCCTACTTCCGCATGTGCAGGAAGCGTAACTAATGCGGAGCTGATTGCTAATGTGATGGTTAGTGCAGTTCGCTTAAGAAAGTTTCTTCTTGATAGCTTTTTAAATGATTTGGTTTGCATTTAAGGTTCCTATTTAGATTAATAAATTAATATTTAGAACAAAGCAAACCTCGTGCCAAAAAAGAACTACGTAAAGCTAATCAGGATATAACATATTGATTATTAGTAATTTATTCTACTCATTTCTTGCTTATCGTATGTTTTCTTATTAAGAATTTGTTTGTTAGAGAAGTATCAAAACAGTTCACACAACTAAGCCGCTTCATCTAGGTGCGCCTATGCTTTAAAAAGACACACCTCACCTTTTCCCTCTTTGTTTTGGGCAATATCAATAACATGAGTAAGTATTATTGGAATAATATTCACTTCTTTATTATTTGTTTGATTAGAAGGTCGACTATTAAATAGCAACAGTAAAAAGATTAGACAAATAATAAGAAAAGGTAATACCGCTTTAAAAATGGCTTTCATGGCTAAAACCTTGGTTGATGAAGCTTGATCATAAATTCACTCCAAAATTATGAATTTTCATGAGACTGGTGTCAGTAAGTCTGAAACCTCAATCAAATTCTTAGAAAGATCCTCAATATGAATATTTCTATTTTTAGCCATATTTTTTAATAGTTTATAAGCCTCAGCATCAGTCATGTTCTTATTTCTCATCAGAATATCCTTTGCTCTATTAGTGTAGCTTCGACCATCAAATTTTGATTCTGCGTTGTAAAGTCTGTTTTTCAGTGATTGGCATTTGTTAAATCGTGCTCTTGCAGCTTCGATGATATGTCTAATACGATGAGTGTTAATACCATCAACGACAAAAGAACTAGCGCCCATAGTGATCGTATATGACACTAAGTCAGTATTACTTTCATCCGAAAAAATAATGATTGGGAGTGGCGTATTCTCTTGAATATGCTTAACAATATCCGCTATTTCTGGGTGAGCAGTTTTATAATAAAAAACAAGAAAGTTTGGTTTTACATGCTGAATAGACTTTTGAATTTTGTCAGTATCTATTTCACAAAGAGAAACGCTGTATTCATTGTGAATTAAAGAGCGTTTCAACTTCATTAAATTTTTAGTGTCTTCAAATATCAATACAACTTTGTTATTCATTTTGATTGCTTCTCTAATATTGAATAAGTAGTAGTAAATAAGCAAAGTCTATGCCAGTAGAAAATTTAAAAGACACCCCCCACCTTTTTGCATGTTTTAAGAAAGTAATTACTAACAACATTAAAATAGGATTGGCATATTAATTGCTGAAACAAATACATGAATGATGTACAAAATAAAGCGGTAAAAACCACCTGTCCTTATTGTGGAGTAGGTTGCGGAGTATTGGCTTCATTGGATGAAAAAGGAGTAGTTTCGATTGAGGGGGATCCCGATCATCCTGCAAACTATGGGCGCTTATGCTCGAAGGGAGCGGCTTTAGGACAAACCATTAATTTACAAGATAGGCTTTTATACCCAGAAATTAAAGGACAACAAGTCAGCTGGGATCAGGCGCTGAGCACTGTTTCGGGGCGTTTCTCTGAAATCATTGCAGAACATGGTGCGAACGCTGTGGCTTTTTATGTATCAGGGCAGTTGTTGACAGAAGACTATTATGTTGCCAATAAGCTCATGAAAGGTTTTATCGGTTCAGCGAATATTGATACCAACTCACGCTTATGTATGTCATCAGCTGTAGCTGCATACAAACGCGCTTTTGGTGAGGATTGTGTACCTTGTAGTTATGAAGATCTGGATCAAGCCAATTTAATAGTGCTGACGGGTAGCAACGCTGCTTGGTGTCATCCTGTGTTGTTTCAACGGATTCTCAATGCTAAAGAGGAAAATCCAGCATTAAAAATAGTCAATATTGATCCTCGCGAGACTCAAACAAGTACTGCAGCGGATATTCAATTGTCATTAAAGCCTGGAACTGATGCCATTTTGTTTAATGGACTACTTAGTTATCTTAATGAGTCTGATAATCAAGATAGCTATTTTACTGGAAATAACACAAATGGACTTGAACAGGCATTAGAAGCTGCAAAAAGTTCAGCAGAATCCATACATGTTGTCGCAGAGCAATGTGCACTTAAAGAACAAGATGTGCGTGAATTCTATAAATTATTCGCTGATACTGAAAAAGTTGTTACGGTTTTTTCGCAAGGAATAAATCAATCATCAAGCGGCGTTGATAAAGGTAACGCGATTATCAATTGCCACCTTTTTACAGGCCGAATAGGTCGCCCTGGCATGGGGCCTTTTTCTTTTACAGGTCAACCCAATGCCATGGGTGGGCGCGAAGTTGGTGGACTTGCTAATCAATTAGCGGCCCATATGGAACTTGAAAATCCTGACGATTGTGATCGCGTACAACGCTTTTGGAATTCTCCTGTTATCGCCAATAAACAAGGTTTGAAAGCAGTGGACTTGTTTGATGCCATTGACCAAGGAAAAGTAAAAGCAGTGTGGATTATGGCAACGAATCCTGTTGTAAGTATGCCTGAAACAGAGAAAGTAAAAGCGGCATTAGAAAAATGTGAGTTAGTGGTCGTATCTGATTGCATTCGAGAAACTGACACCGCAAAAGTTGCCGATATATTGTTACCTGCTCTAACCTGGGGTGAAAATAATGGAACCGTCACAAATTCAGATAGACATATCTCTAGGAGACGTTCGTTTTTACCGCAACCGGGTCAAGCTAAAGCTGATTGGGATATTATTACTGAGGTCGCGCACTTAATGGGTTTTGGGGAACACTTTCTCTACCATAATGTTATTGATATTTTTCGGGAACATGCAGCGTTATCATCATTTGAAAATGAGGCGGCAACACCAAACCATCGCCTATTTAATATTGGTGCCTTAAAAAATATTAGTTATCAAGAATATGAAAATTTCTCTATTAAGCCTTGGCCAATAACTGTGGAGTTTCCTAATGGAATTAAAAGGCTTTTTGCAGATCGAAGGTTTTCTACTGCTAATGGCAAGGCAAATTTCATCAGTGTTATACCCAAGATGCCAAAGTTTAAAGCAAGCAAAGAATTTCCTTTAATTCTTAATACTGGTCGGATACGTGATCATTGGCATACGATGACACGTACAGGTAAATCGCCTCGTTTGTCGTCCCATATTTATGAGCCTTATGTCGAAATTAATCCACTTGATGCTGTGCAATTTGGCTTAAACGATGGAGCTTTGGCAAAGGTTAATAGTCCTTTAAATACTTCTGTGTTAATCCGGACTCAATACTCTGATAAGCAACAGCGCGGTAGTATTTTTTTACCGATACATTGGAGTAATCAATACAGTAGCTTAGCTAAAGTTGGGGATTTGATTCCTGCTGTTGTTGACCCGATTTCTGGCCAACCCGAATCCAAGCATGGCATTGTAAATATAGAGCCCTGCAATTTCACTTGGCATGGTTTTGTTCTCACTTCGACACCTAAAAAAATGAAACTTGAATTTGCTGATTATTGGGTGCGCGCTAAAAGTAAAAACCTTTGGCGTTACGAACTTGCTGGTCATCAACAACCTGAAGAATGGGCTAAACGGATGCATTCATTGCTCGGCATTGGTGATGATACAGAAAATGAAAATTGGATAGAGTTCTTCGATAGCGCACAGAACGTTTATAGAGCAGCGCAATTTAAAGGCGGTAGACTAAGCAATTGTGTGTTTATTAGTCCTACTGAAAAACTGCCACAACGTGATTGGTTGATAAGCCTGTTTGAAAAAGAAAAGCTGAGCAAAAGGGAGCGTTCAAGTTTACTGAGTGGATTGCCACCTTCTAATCTGGAAGATACGGGACGAACCGTTTGTGCTTGTTTTCATGTGGGTGAAAAAACGATTCTTAAATCAATTAAGGATAAAGATTTAAACACGGTCGAGCAGATTGGTGAATGCACTCAGGCAGGTACAAATTGTGGTTCGTGTTTACCTGAGTTACGGGGAATACTACTCAAAGAATAAAGCTGTGTAATTAGCTACTTACTGGTGCAATAGCTTCAAAATTTGCACCAAAATAAATCTAAAAAAGACACCCCCTACCTTTTTAGGTCTTTCTATTTAGCTAATTAATACTCTTAATCTTTGGCACATAAATTGCAATTTCTATTTGAATCAACATCAAATGGAGTTTACTCAGTGAGTCTAAGTACAAAACAAAACTTAGTATTAATCGGTAATGGTATGGCAGGTATGCGTACTATTGAAGAGTTGCTTAAACTAGAACCTGAAAAATATAGCATCACGGTTTTTGGTGAAGAACCTTACGGTAATTATAATCGAATTATGCTTTCCCCTGTTTTAGCAAACGAGAAGACCCTTGAAGAAGTGATGCTCAATGATGATAGTTGGTATCTAGAAAACAATATTCGCTTCAAAAAGGGTAAAAAGATTGCGAATATTGATCGAGTCCTCAAACAAGTCATCGCTGAAGATGGGACTGAACAACCTTACGATAAACTACTTATAGCGACTGGTTCCACCTCGTTTATGTTGCCTTTAGTGGGTGCTGATAAGCAGGGAGTGATTGGTTTTCGTGACGTGAAAGATGTCGATACTATGATTTCTGCTGCAAAAAAATATAAGAAAGCTGTAGTTATAGGTGGCGGTTTATTGGGTCTTGAGGCTGCGAATGGTTTGATGAAACAGGGTATGGATGTCACCGTTGTACATATCAATGATTTCTTGATGGAGCGCCAACTGGATAAAGCGGCTTCAACTATGTTGCAAAAATCCTTAGAAGAAAAAGGCATGAAATTTTTAATGTCACATGCCTCTAAAGAAATTTTAGGTGATGAGCGTGTTAAAGGATTAAGCTTTCAAAATGGCACAAAAATAGATACTGATCTACTGGTAATGGCAGTCGGTATCAAGCCTAATTTTGAACTCGCTAAAACTACAGGTATTCATTGTGAGCGGGGCATTGTGGTCAATGACACTATGCAAACTTACGACCCCAATATTTACGCGATTGGCGAATGTGTACAACATCGTGGAGAAGTCTATGGCTTAGTAGCCCCTTTGTTTGAACAGGCCAAAGTTGCCGCCAATCATCTGGCAGAGCTAGGTTATGGTCGTTATGAAGGAACAGTAACCTCTACTATGCTAAAGGTGACTGGTATTTCATTATTCTCCGCTGGAGATTTCAATGGTGATGAGGATACCGAAGAATTACTATTCACAGACTTTGCTAGCGGTACCTATAAAAAACTGATCCTACGTGACAATATTATCATTGGTGTTTGTCTTTATGGCGACACTCTCGACGGCAGTTGGTACTTCCAGATGATGAAAGACGGTACTAATATTTCAGACTTTCGTGACTCTATTCTTTTCGGTCAGGCACATTTAGGCGATGCAGGTCATGGTGATGAAACGCGGATTGCGGCAATGGCTGATAATGCTGAGATCTGCGGTTGTAACGGCGTGTGTAAAAGTGAAATTGTTAACGCAATTACAGAAAAGAAACTATTTACATTAGATGATGTGCGTGCGCATACCAAAGCATCCGCCTCTTGCGGTTCTTGTACGGGTTTAGTTGAATCATTATTGGCTCACACTGTTGGAGGTGATTATTCACAAGCACCAAGTAAAAAACCACTCTGTACCTGTACCGAATTAACCCATGAAGAAGTGCGAACAGCAATCAGAAAACTTGGTTTAAAAGATCATGATGATGTGCGCCGATCATTAAACTGGAAAACAGAAGATGGTTGCTCGGTTTGTCGTCAAGCTACTAATTATTATTTGTTGTGTGAAATTCCAGGGTATAACGATCCTGAATCTCGATTTATCAATGAAAGAGCGCATGGGAATATCCAAAAAGATGGCACTTATTCTGTCGTTCCAAGAATGTTTGGAGGGATGTGTACTCCCAAGGACTTACGCGCGATTGCAGATGTGGCAGATAAATTTAAAGTACCAGAAATGAAAGTGACTGGTGGTCAGCGCATTGATATGTTCGGCATTAAAAAAGAGGATTTACCTCTGGTTTGGAAAGATCTAAGCGAAGCTGGTTTTGTTTCGGGCCATGCTTATGGCAAAGCGATGCGTACATGTAAAACCTGTATTGGTGATTCTTGGTGTCGTATGGGAACACAAGATTCGACTAGTTTGGGTATTAAGCTCGAAGAACTCACTTGGGGTTCGTGGATGCCGCATAAATACAAACTAGCTGTTTCAGGCTGTCCGCGTAACTGTGCTGAAGCAACTATAAAGGATTTTGGTGTGGTCTGTGTTGATTCTGGTTATGAAATTCATGTGGGTGGTAATGGCGGAATTAAGGTGCGAGTCACTGATTTTTTGATCAAACTCGATACCGAAGAAGAAGTCCTAGAATATTGCGCTGCATTCAGTCAATTCTACCGCGAAGATGCTCACTATTTAGAAAGAACCGCTCCTTGGATAGAGCGGGTAGGTTTGGATAAAATCAAAGCCGCAGTTTTAGATGATGAAGCTAACCGTAAAGCACTTTATGAGCGATTTGTAGTTTCACAAAAACCTGCACAAATCGACCCTTGGAAGAAACACGCTGATGGTGCTGATGCAAATCAATTCAAATCAATAAAAATAGTAGCTACGGCATAAAAATCATGGCTAAAAAAGGATATTTAATATGAGTCAATGGTTAGAAATTGTGGCACTTGAGGAGATTCCTATTTTGGGTTCGAGAGTGCTCGAAACAGAGTCAGAAAACATCGCAATATTTAGGGCAAAAGAAGACAAGGTATACGCGATAAAAGATCAATGTCCACATAAGCAAGGACCATTATCACAAGGGATTATGCACGGTGATTCAGTTACATGCCCATTACATAACTGGAAAATCAGTCTTGTATCTGGTGAGGCTTTAGGAGCTGATGAAGGCTGCACCAATGTTTATGAAACAAAAGTTGAGAATGGAATTATTTATTTGAAAAGCTAAGCTGCGCGATATTTGTTTTAATGAAAATCTGTTAGGGATTCAAAAGTGGCTAAAAGTAGGGGGGTGTCTTTTAGCAATAAATCTATCACTGAAAATAGAAAGGCCGAGTTTTGTCCCGGCCTTAATGTACTATTTTATTAGAAGTTCTTAGCTGTTCTGACTTTGATAATATTCAATCAGAATCTGAGCTACTTCAGGGCGCGAAAATTCTTTGGGTGGTGCAATGCCTTGCCCCAGCATTTCGCGAACTTTGGTGCCAGAAAGCAACACAAAATCATCCTTTTCGTGGTCTGGTGCTTCAGACATCATCACAACCTTATCCAGCTTTTTAGAATAAGCTGTGTGGTCAGCACGGAAAATTTCAATCTCCAACGCACCTTTAGGTACTTCATTATCGAAAATTGTCTGCGCATCGAAAGCACCGTAGTGATCACCAACGCCCGCGTGATCACGACCAATAATAAAGTGGGTAGCGCCCATGTTCTGGCGGAATAATGCGTGTAATACACCTTCTTTCGGTCCCGCGTATAACATATCGAATCCGTAACCGGTAACCATCGCACTGTTTTCAGGGAAATACAGTTCAACCATCTTGCGGATCGCATCATCGCGAACATCAGCAGGAATATCACCTTTCTTCAATTTACCGAGCAGCATGTGGATAACCAGACCATCGCAGCCGAGTCTATCCATCGCCATGTGGCACAATTCTTCGTGCGCCAGATGCATCGGGTTACGAGTCTGGAAAGCCACTACTTTTTCCCAGCCAAGATCAGCAATATCCTGACGAATTTCAACAGCCGTTTTGAAAGTGCCTTCAAATTCCGTATCAAAGTAAGAATAGTTAAGAACCTTGATTGGGCCTGATAGACATACTTTACCTTGAGAGTTAAATGTATCCACACCAATATGTTCTTCACCTGCAGCAGGACGGTAGATAGACTGGGTCATAGTCGCCATATCTTCATCGGTGAATTCTTCAACCGCTTCTACATCCATTACTGCTAGAACAGGATTCCCGTCGACATTCGGGTCTTTCAATGCAATGCGATCACCTGCTTTGATATCACCAGAGTTTTCAACAAGGTTGAGAACAGGTGTTGGCCAGAACAGACCCGACGTAGTATGCATATTATCCGCAACAGAAAGTGCATCAGCCTTATTCATGTAGCCTGTGAGTGGGTTAAAATAACCGCCAGCTAACATGACTGCATTCGCTGCAGTTGCAGAACTTACGACAATAGAAGGTAATCCTTCCGCTTCTTGTTGTAATGCATCTCGCTCTGAAGAGTCAGATACGTAAAGTGGATTCAGTTCATCGGAACCATGTGGTTTTATCATGCAAAACTCCCGAAAATAGTTGTGGCACTTTGCCAAAATTGAACAAGATACCTGCATTGTCTTGTCAAGTACAGACAGAAAAACCTACCTATAAATAAATTATTTTTATATGATTGAAAATAAAAAGTAATTTGCTGGCTCATCAAGAAATTCAAAAATCTAGCATACATATCGAAAGTGAAGATCTTCCTGAGATATTTAGTCGTCTAGAGGAGGCTAAAGTATTGCAAGCTTATTACGAAAGTATTACTTATTAAGATGAAGTCAAAATTGAAATGAGTGGGCATTCATCCAAGTAAGTATTCTAAAAAACAAACAGAGCAATACAAGATAAGGCATAATTAATTTATGCCTTATCTATTTATAGTTATGTAAATAATGACTGACTCCAATAGTTCTACTTTATCTTTATCTGATAACAAAGCTATCACTAGCGTAGCGGTAATTTCTGATACCCATTCATATCTCGATCCAAGAATAGCTAAAATAGTTGCTGAATGTGATTATGCTGTTCATGCAGGTGATATTTGCGGCGTAGAGGTGATCGAGGCAATGCGGCCAAAATCAGGCCAAATTATTGCAGTCACGGGTAATAATGATCCTTATTGCCATTTCAGTGATAAAGTTTTACCTGAAACTTTAAGGTTTTCAATCGCTGGTGAAACAATCGCGGTTGAACACGGACATAAACATGGCGTATTACAGCCGAGTCATGAGTCTTTAAGAAAAGCACATCCCACGGCGAAAATAGTTGTTTATGGTCATACGCATAAACAAGTGATTGATAAAGACGCTATGCCTTGGGTTATTAACCCTGGTGCAGCAGGAAAAACGCGCACACATGGTGGTCCGTCTTGCTTAGTTATTGAATGTTATGATGATAAAGAGTGGCAGATAAATGTTCATCGCTTTAACGAAGCGTTTTAACAATCACAATAGTAATAGAAATGAGGCGCTAATATGATAAATGAAGCAATGTTTGTTATTGCGGTGCCTGATCTGGAAAGGTCAGCAGACTATTATAAAAATATGTTAGGTTTTCAGGTCGAGGAAATCGGAGATCCTGGTTGGCGCAAATATTCAAGAGATAACTGTCATATCATGGCGGGAAATTGCCCTGATGCGATTCCACCAAATGGATTAGGCGATCATTCTTACTTTTGTTATTTAGTCGTCGAAAGCGCTAATGATTATTACGCTGAGTTAATAGTAAATAAAGCTGAAATATCAAAGCCTCCAGAAGACAAGCCTTGGCAGATGAGAGAATTTGCCATAACCACTATCGATGGACATCGAATTATGGTTGGTGAGCGCTTGTAGTTTTATCATAAGACATTCTAATTTTTGTATAAATTAAACATCATAAAAGACACCCCCCACCTTTTGGGCCTTTTTAGATTTATGTGTATGATGATATCTAATAGAGATATTCAGGCTGTGTTTTAATTTTTTTCTGATTAGTTATCTCAATCTTAAAAATTTAGATTTTGTAATAGTTTGTTAATTTTTCCTTATAGTTACTCAAACTCTATCTAATGATAAGTAAAATTAATTTGTGATATAAAAAATTATTCTGCATTATGCAAAACTATTAAATTAGTATTTCTAATTTAAAGAGGCCTTTGTATGAGAATTATTTATCCTCCTGCTTCTCATCTAATCAAAGCTCTCTTAATATTGCTATTCAAATATAAGGTTGCCCATGAAAACAATCCCGATAGTTGATAAAACCGAAGGCGTTGAAGTTAAAACAACGACTTGTTACATGTGTGCCTGTCGTTGCGGTATTAAAGTGACGATCAAAGATGGTGAGGTTCGCTACATTCAGGGCAATCCAGATCATCCCTTAAACAAAGGTGTGTTATGTGCGAAAGGTGCTTCGGGCATCATGAAGCAATATTCACCAGCGAGATTGACTAAGCCATTAATGCGTAAGCCGGGCACTGAACGTGG
Source organism: Cocleimonas sp. (assembly GCA_036960615.1). Lineage (GTDB taxonomy): Bacteria > Pseudomonadota > Gammaproteobacteria > Thiotrichales > Thiotrichaceae > Cocleimonas. The sequence goes on from JBALXO010000046.1 coordinate 24,256, forward strand.
TGCGGGTGAGTTTGAAGAGGTAAGTTGGGATAAGGCTTTCGAAGTAATGGAAGAGCGCCTAGGTAAAATCCGTGCAGAAGATCCAAAGAAATTTGCCTTGTTTACGGGCCGAGATCAAATGCAAGCCTTAACGGGTATGTTCGCCAAGCAATTTGGAACACCAAACTATGCGGCGCATGGTGGCTTTTGTTCTGTCAATATGGCTGCAGGCATGATCTACACCATTGGTGGCTCATTCTGGGAGTTTGGTGGGCCTGATCTTGAGCGTTCAAAACTGTTCTTTATGATCGGTACGGCAGAAGATCATCACTCGAATCCAATGAAAATTGAACTGTCTAAGTTCAAACGTAATGGTGGTCGCTTTATCGCGATTAATCCGGTCAGAACAGGCTATGCCGCAATCGCAGATGAGTGGGTGCCGATTAAACCGGGTACTGATGGCGCTCTAATATTAGCAATTATTCATGAGCTTATCCGTTTAGGTCTCTATGATCGTGACTTCTTGGTCAATTACACTAACTCAGCTGAACTAGTCGATTTAACCGAGGGCAGTTATAACGAAGGTATGTTTATTCGTAATGATGATTTTTATGAAGAAGGTTGTTTTGATCCACAAAATAAACTTTGGTGGAATAAAGCCACCGATGCTCCGATCACCATGCATACTGAGGGTGTTGACCCTTATTTAATCGGTGAATTTGAGCTTGAAGATGGCACTCCGTGTAAACCTGCATTTACTCTATTACGTGAACGTGTTGAAAATTACACGCCTGAATGGGCCGAAGGCGTTACAGGTATTGATGCCAAAACGATTCGTCGTTTGGCACATGAAATGGGCATCGTGGCACGTGATCAAAAGATCGAGTTACCCATTCAATGGACCGATGCTTGGGGAAAAGATCATGATACTGTTACGGGTAACCCAGTTTCTTTCCATTCAATGCGTGGTTTGGCTGCGCACTCAAACGGCTTTCAAACGATTCGTGCTTTAAGTATTTTAATGACTATTTTAGGCACAATTGATCGACCTGGTGGTTTCCGCCATAAAGCACCTTATCCACGTCCTATTCCGCCTTGCCCAAAACCACCTACAGGATGGGACGATGTGCAGCCAAATACTCCATTAAATGGTATGCCACTAGGATTTCCTGATGGTCCAGATGCTTTGTTTGTGGATGATGATGGTGAAGCAATTCGTGTTGATAAAGGTTTCTCATGGGAGTATCCATTATCAGTACATGGTTTGATGCATAACGCGATCACTAATGCTTGGCGTGGAGATCCATATCATGTTGATACCTTAATGTTGTTTATGGCGAATATGGCTTGGAATTCATCTATGAACACGGGTGAAGTTCGCAAAATGTTGGTCGATAAAAGTGAAGATGGTGAGTACAAAATCCCCTTCATTATTGTTTGTGATGCTTATCACTCTGAGACGGTTGAATTTGCAGACTTGGTGTTGCCAGATACTTCGTATCTAGAAAGACACGACGCAATGTCGATGCTGGATAGACCCATTTCAGAATACGATGGCCCTGCGGATTCAGTTCGTGTACCCGTATTACCACCTAAAGGTGACTGTAAGCCATTCCAAGATGTGATTGTAGAATTGGGATCACGTTTAAAACTACCTTCATTTACTAATGAAAATGGTGGCCGCAAGTTTAAAGATTATCGCGATTTAGTGATTAACTTTGAAACAGCTCCAGATTCTGGAATTGGTTTCTTGGCGGGTTGGCGCGGTAAAAGCGGCGAAAAATCGTTAAAAGGCGAGCCAAATCCGAACCAATGGGAAATGTACGAAAAGAATAACTGCGTATTCCATTATGAGATGCCAAAGTCTTTCCAGTATATGCGTAACTGGAACAGAGGTTATTTACACTGGGCACAAGAACACAGCATGATTCGTTATGATGAGCCAATCAACTTACACGTGTATTCAGAGGTGTTACAAAAATTCCGTTTGGCAGCACGCGGTCAAACGGGAGGTAGACAACCACCAGATCGATTGCGTAAACGTGTAGATACCTACTTTGATCCATTGCCATTTTATTATGAAACCCTTGAAGGGCAATTAACCGATACCCAAAAATATCCGTTAAATGCTATTACTCAACGTCCTATGGCGATGTATCACTCATGGGATTCTCAAAATGCCTGGTTGCGTCAGATTCATACGCATAACTATTTATACATGAGTCCTACGCTGGGTCGTCAAAATGGTTTTGATGATGGTGATTGGATTTGGGTTGAATCAATGCATGGCAAAGTACGCTGCATGTGTCGCTTCTCAGAATCTGTAGAGCCAGGTACTGTTTGGACTTGGAATGCGATTGGTAAAGCATCAGGCGCTTGGGGTTTAGATCCTAAGGCAAATGAGGCGAACAAAGGTTTTTTACTAAATCATGTCTTGTCTGAAGAATTACCGGCGCATGATGCTGGTGAGCATATTTCAAATTCAGATCCTGTCACAGGTCAAGCTGCTTGGTATGATGTGCGTGTGCGAGTTTATAAGGCTGATGCAAATGAGCCAGAAGTAACATCACCACAATTTAAAACAGCGAAACCATTGCCGGGTATGGAAAAGAAACGAAAGAATAAATGGCAAGGTTATGTTGCAGGTAAATTTAGGAAAACTCTTGGTAAAACGGGAGGGTTAAAATAATGACTCAATTAGCGTTAGTAATCGATTTAAACGTTTGTGTAGGTTGTCATGCGTGCGTGACCTCATGTAAAGAGTGGAACACTTCAGGTGAAGCTGGTCCGATGGTGGATAAATTTGCCTATGGTAAAGATCCAACAGGAACTTTCTTCAACCGAGTCCAATCGTTTGAAATAGGCACTTATCCGCAAACTGAAACAGTGCATTTTCCTAAAAGTTGTTTGCATTGTGAAGAACCACCGTGTGTTCCTGTATGTCCTACAGGAGCGAGTTACAAGCGGGAAGAAGACGGTATTGTCTTAGTTGATTACGACAAATGTATCGGCTGTAAATATTGCTCTTGGGCCTGTCCATACGGTGCGCGTGAAATAGACGAAAAACAAAAAGTAATGAAGAAATGTACGCTTTGTGTTGATCGTATCTACGATGAGGCTCTACCTGAAAGGGATCGCTTACCAGCTTGTGTTATGGCTTGCCCAACAAGTGCGCGTTTATTTGGCGATATTCACGATGAAAATTCAGAAGTATCAAAAGCGATTCGTGAAGATGCAGGTTATCAATTGATGCCAGAGTGGGGCACAAAACCTGCTAATCATTATTTACCTCGCCGTAAAACGAAGTTACGTATTCATGAAGATGAGTTGGTACGTGTTGACAACCCATTGAGTCAGGAAGAGCGAAAGAGACATAACGAGCCGGGCGTAGGTCCATCACTAGACGATATGAGTAATTGGTAGGTAAAACATTATGCATCCAGCATTATCAGTAATTTTTTTAACAGTGTTAATTGGCGCGGGACAGGGCTTGTTTTTGGCTTTGTTTGCGAGTGAGTTTTTGCAATCGTCAGCTGTATTGCCAGAAAAGTTTGGGATGAATTTCTATGTGATTGGAAGTTTGATTTCAGTAGGGCTGTTGGCACTTGGTTTATTTTCATCCTTCTTTCATTTAGGACATCCTGAGCGTGCTTGGCGTTCTGCCGCAAAGTGGAAAACTTCGTGGTTATCACGTGAGGTTATTGTTCTGCCTTTAGCTATGCTGATGATGGCACTTTATGGTGGTGCTCATTATTTACAACTTACCGATGAGCTCTTTACTATACCGAATGGAACAGTGGTTAGTTCAACGGTTCTATTAGGTGCAATTGCAACAATAGTTACCTTTGCTTTATTTATTTGTACTGCAATGATTTATGGCTGCATCAAGTTTTTACAAGAATGGCACTCGCCTTTAACCGTGGTTAATTTTAGTTTATTGGGTATGGCCTCTGGTTTCACTTTGGCAACAGCATTGTCTGCTTATATGGGGGCTGAGTTCACACAATTTTTTGCAAGTGCGGCTATTTTTCTGACGATCCTTGCGGCATTTTTTCGTATTGCTTCTATGGTTCGTAACAGTAAGATTCATCCAAAGTCAGATTTAAAATCAGCTATTGGCGTTAATCATCCAGTGATTAAACAAATATCCCAAGGTTCTATGGGAGGATCTTTTAATACCCGCGAATACTTTCATGGTAAAAAAATGAGCTTTGTTAAAAATATGAAATATATATTTTTGATTTTAGCTTTTGTTGTACCGCTGATTTTGCTTTTAATTAGTTTCGATAAAGCTATTTTTGTTATACCTGTGATTGCTTTTGCAATACAAATGCTTGGTTTGTTAGCTGAACGATGGTATTTCTTTGCCGATGCGAATCATCCGCAGAATTTGTATTATCAGCAGATTTCTTAAAACATCTATCGTAAATAGGCTTTAAACAAGATTCTAAAAGACACCCCCCTACTTATTGGCCTATTTGCTGTAGTTTACGTTTCGTT